>NZ_JBHTST010000094.1:0-32715 GCF_042794995.1 Streptomyces sp. NPDC056503 | reverse complement strand
GGGGCTTCGTCGTGCGTGGAGCGGGCTCAGACGGTGGTGATGACGTCGTCGTAGGCCAGGCGCGGGGAGCGCGGGAACCAGGCGTCCTCGCCCGGCTTGCCGATGTTGATCACCATCAGCGGGGTGTGGTCGGCGTCCAGGAACTCCTTCTGGAGGCCGGCGAAGTCCAGGCCGGTCATCGGGCCGGCGGCCAGGCCGGCGGCGCGGACGCCCACGATGAAGTAGGCGGCCTGGAGGGCGGCGTTCAGCAGGGCGGAGCCCTCGCGGACCGGGCGCTCGGCGAAGAACATGTCCTTGGCCTGCGGGAAGTGCGGGAGCAGGGCCGGGAGCTCCTCGTGGAACTCGTTGTCGGCCGAGAGGATCGCGACCAGCGGCGCGGCGGCGGTCTTGGCCTGGTTGCCCTCGGCCATGTGCTTCACCAGGCGCTCGCGGGCCTCGGGGGAGCGGACCAGGGTGATGCGCAGCGGGGTCTGGTTGAAGGCGGTGGGGCCGAACTTCACCAGGTCGTAGATCGCCTGGACCTGCTCGTCGGTCACCGGCTCGTCGGTGAACGTGTTGGCGGTGCGGGCCTCGCGGAAGAGGAGGTCCTGGGCGGCGGGGTCGAGAACGAGGGACATGCTGCGTACCTTCCGGACTGCAAAGGGGACCGCCCGGCGAGGAATCCGGGCGATGTCTCGACAGTACGCCCAGGATTGGTGAAAGTTCAACTATCTGATCCGGATAGTGATCCGTTTCACTTCGCCAGTGTAGCCCCGGGCCGCGCCCCGCCACCACGCCCCTTCAGGCCAAGCCGACCCGGCCACCACTCCCGTGCCCCTGCCGTGGCAGCGCGCCCGTTCCCCTGCCGTGGCAGCGCGGCCGGGCGCCTCACTCCGCCCCGTCCTCCCCCTCCCGCCCGGTCGCCAGCGAGGCGTCGAGCCGGGCGCGGGCGCCCTCCAGCCAGTGCCGGCAGACCTTCGCCAGCTCCTCCCCACGCTCCCAGAGCGCCAGCGACTCCTCCAGGGTCGTTCCGCCCGCCTCCAGGCGCCGGACGACCTCGATCAGCTCGTCGCGCGCCTCCTCGTAGCCGAGCGCCGTCCCCGCGTCCGTACCGCTTGCCATCTCTTCTCCGTCCTCCGTGCCTTCTCGTGTCGTCGTCCCGCGCGGGCCCGTCACGCCCGTCGCACCGTGAACTCGCCCTCGGCCACCCGGGCCCGCAGTTCGTCGCCCTCCGCGACCTCCGCCGCCGCGCGGACCACCGAGCCGTCCGGCCGCTGGAGCACCGCGTAGCCGCGCTCCAGCGTCGCCGCCGGAGAGAGCGCCCGCACCCGTGCCCGGGTGTGGGCCAGCTCCGACTCCGCCCGGTCCAGGAGGTGGCCGAAGACCCGCCGGCCGCGCGCCAGGAGCGCGTCCAGCTCGTCCTCCCTGACCTCCACCATCCGCCGCGGGTGCTCCATCACCGGCCGGGCCAGCGCGTGCGCGAGGCCCCGCTCCTCGCGCTCCAGGAGGCCCCGGACCGACCGCAGCGCCCGGTCGCGCAGGCCGCCCACCCGCTCCAGCTCCTCGCCCACGTCCGGGACGATCTTCTTCGCCGCGTCGGTCGGCGTGGAGGCCCGCAGGTCCGCCACCAGGTCGAGCAGCGGGGAGTCCGGCTCGTGCCCGATCGCCGACACCACCGGCGTACGGCACGCGGCCACCGCCCGGACCAGCTGTTCGTCCGAGAAGGGCAGCAGGTCCTCGACGCTGCCGCCGCCCCGGGCCACCACGATCACGTCCACGTCCTCGTGCGCGTCCAGCTCCCGGACCGCCTGGATCACCTGCGGCACCGCCTTCACGCCCTGCACCGGGACGTTCCGCACCTCGAAGCGGACGGCGGGCCACCTGCGCCGGGCGTTCTCCAGGACGTCCCGCTCGGCCGCCGAGGCCCGGCCGCAGACCAGGCCGATCAGCTGCGGCAGGAACGGCAGCGGCTTCTTCCGGTCGAGCGCGAAGAGGCCCTCGGCCGCGAGCCCCCGCTTCAGCTGTTCGAGGCGGGCCAGCAGCTCGCCGATCCCGACCGGCTTGATCTCCACCGCCCGCAGCGACAGCTGCCCGCGCGGCGCGTACCACTCCGGCTTGGCGTGCACGACGACCCGGGCGCCCTCCGAGACGACGTCGGCCACCGCGTCGAAGACCTGCCGGTAGCAGGTCACCGCGATGGAGACGTCGTGCGAGGGATCCCGCAGCGTCAGGAAGACGACCCCGGCGCCGGGGCGCCGTGAGAGCTGCGTGATCTGCCCCTCGACCCAGATCGCCCCCAGCCGGTCGATCCACCCCCCGATCATCCGGGAGACCTCACCGACGGGAAGCGGTGCTTCGGCGGACGTAGTCAGAGCCATGCACCGAGCGTAACGGCGCCCTCCGACAACGTCATCGCCGCGCCCGGCCCGCCGACCCCTCCGGGGGGCCGCCGACCGGCCCCCGCCCCGCCCCCTGCACCGCGAGCACCACGAACCCCACGCCCAGCCAGACCACGCCGACCACCTGCGCCGCCACCGAGGCCTCCACGATCACCGCGATCAGGATCACCGCGCCGACCACCGGCAGGACCACGTGCCGCAGCCAGTGCGGCGGGCCCTCGGCCCGCTGGACCGCGAACCAGCCGACCACGCTCGCGTGCAGCAGCACGAAGGCCGTCAGGGCGCCGACGTCGACCACCGACACCAGGTGGTCCAGGCCGTCGTCCCGGCGGGCCGCCCAGAGCGCCGCGACCATCGTCACCGTCGCCGACACCAGGAGCGCCACCCGGGGCACGCCCGCGTCGGTGCGCGCCAGCGCGTGCGGCAGCCGCCCCTCACGGCCCATGGCGAAGAGCAGCCGCCCGCCCGCCGCCTGCCCGGCCAGCGCCGCGAAGGCCGCGCCGACCGCCTTGGACACCGCGACCAGGTCGTGCAGCCAGCCGCCCACCGAGGCGTCCACGGCGTCGTAGAAGGCGGAGCCCTGCTTCTCCGGGTCGGCCGCGAGCTCCGCCGAGGAGACCGGTTCGAGCAGCGCCACCAGCCAGGTCTGGGCGACGAAGAGGAGGCCGGCGAGGAGCAGGCAGAAGAGCAGGGCCCGCGCCACCTTCGCCGAGCCGCCGGTGACCTCCTCCGCGAAGGCCGCGATCGCGTCGAAGCCGAGGTACGAGAGGACCGCCACCGACACCGCGCCGATCACCGCCGCGAGCGAGAAGGTCCCGTCGCCGGCCAGCGGCGACCACCAGTCGCGCTGCGCCCCGTCCCGTACGAGCACCACCACCGCCGACACCACGAAGACCAGCAGCACCACGATCTCCATCAGGAGCACCGCGAAGCCGACCCGGGCCGCGGCCCGCACCCCCCACAGGTTGAGCAGGGTGGTCACCACCACGGCGATCCCCGTCCACACCCACCGGTGCACCTCCGGCACCAGCGCCTCCATCGCGATCCCCGCGAAGAGGTAGGCGACGGCCGGGATCAGCAGGTAGTCCAGCATCGCCATCCAGCCCGCGACGAAGCCGGGCCCCTCGCCGAGCCCCTTGCGGGCGTAGGCGAAGACCGAGCCGGCCTGCGGGACGACCCGGACCATCTGCGCGTAGCTGAAGGCCGTGAACGCCATCGCCACCGTCGCCACGACGTACACCAGTGCGACGGCCCCGTGCGACTTCGCGTCGAGCGTGCCGAAGACGCCGACCGGCGCCATCGGCGCGATGAACAGCAGTCCGTACACGACCAGGTCGCGGAAACCCAGCGTCCGCCGCAGCCCCACGTGGTCCGGCCCCGGTGTCGCCCCGCCCACCTGCGCGTTCTCAGCCATGGCGTCAGTTTCGGCCAAGGCCGTGCTCCCGGCGCTCACCGACGCGGCCTTACGATGGGGCGCATGAGTGCAACGCCCGCGACCCACCGCCCGAAGCGTGTCCTGCTCGCCGCTCCCCGCGGCTACTGCGCGGGCGTGGACCGTGCCGTGATCGCCGTGGAGAAGGCCCTGGAGCAGTACGGGGCCCCCGTCTACGTCCGCCACGAGATCGTCCACAACAAGTACGTGGTCCAGACGCTGGAGCGGAAGGGCGCGATCTTCGTCGACCAGGCCACCGAGGTCCCGCCCGGCAACATCGTGATGTTCTCCGCGCACGGCGTCGCCCCGACCGTGCACGAGGAGGCCCGCCAGGGCCGGCTCGCGACGATCGACGCGACCTGCCCGCTGGTCACCAAGGTCCACAAGGAGGCCGTCCGGTACGCCAAGGAGGACTTCGACATCCTCCTCATCGGCCACGAGGGCCACGAGGAGGTCATCGGCACCTCCGGCGAGGCCCCCGACCACATCCAGCTCGTCGACGGCCCCGAGGACGTCGCCAAGGTCGAGGTCCGCGACCCCTCCCGGGTCGTCTGGCTCTCCCAGACCACCCTCTCCGTCGACGAGACGATGGAGACGGTCGACGCGCTCAAGAACAAGTTCCCGCAGCTGGTCTCCCCGCCGTCGGACGACATCTGCTACGCCACGCAGAACCGCCAGACCGCGATCAAGGAGCTGGCCGGCCAGGCCGAGCTCGTCATCGTCGTCGGCTCCAGGAACTCCTCGAACTCGATCCGCATGGTCGAGGTCGCCAAGCAGGCCGGTGTCCCCGCCGCCTACCTGGTGGACTTCGCGAGCGAGATCGACGAGGCCTGGCTGGAGGGCGTCGCCTCGGTCGGCCTCTCCTCCGGCGCCTCCGTCCCCGACGTGCTGGTCCAGGAGGTCCTGGAGTGGCTGGCGCAGCGCGGCTACGCGGACGTGGAGCTGGTCAAGACCGCCGACGAGCACCTCACCTTCTCGCTCCCCAAGGAGCTCCGCCGCGACCTGCGCGCCGAGGCCGCCGAGCTCGTCAAGGAGTAGTCGTCGGCGGATGCCCGTAACGTGAGTCCATGAACGTCTTCGGAGTGGACATCGGCGGCTCGGGCATCAAGGGCGCCCCCGTGGACCTGGAGCGGGGCGCCCTCGCTGAGGAGCGTCACAAGGTCCTCACCCCGCAGCCCTCGACACCGCACGACGTCGCGGGCAGCGTCGCGGAGGTCGTGGCGCACTTCGGCTGGAGCGGCCCGATCGGCGTCACCTTCCCCGGTGTCGTCACCGGCAGCACGGTGCGCACCGCCGCCAACGTCGACACGTCCTGGATCGGCACCGACGCCGGCGCGCTCATCGGCGAGGCCGTCGGAGGCCTCCCGGTCACCGTCCTCAACGACGCCGACGCGGCCGGCGTGGCCGAGATGACCTTCGGCGCCGGCCGGGGCCGCACCGGCACGGTCATCCTGCTGACCCTCGGCACCGGCATCGGCTCCGCCGTCTTCACCGACGGCCGCCTGGTCCCCAACACGGAGCTCGGCCACCTGGAGCTCAAGGGCCACGACGCCGAGAAGCGCGCCTCCTCGAAGGCGCGCGAGGACGAGGAGCTGAGCTGGGAGCACTGGGCCACCAAGCGGCTCCGCAAGTACCTCGCCCACGTGGAGATGCTCTTCTCCCCGGAGCTGTTCATCCTCGGCGGGGGAGTGAGCCGCAAGGCCGACAAGTTCCTCCCCTACCTCGACGGCATCCGCGCCGAGATCGTCCCGGCCGAGCTGAGGAACGACGCGGGGATCGTCGGCGCCGCGATGGCCGCGAGCGCGACGGCCGCCCGCTGACGGGGAGGACGCCTACGGGGCCGGCCGCCGGTTCCGGGCGGGGGACGGGTTCCCCCGCGCGGGCCCGGCGACCCCGGCGCGGGGCGCCCGGGGCGGGTTCCCCGGAGCCGCGGGGGCCGGGCGGCGGCGCCGGCGGCCCATGGCGCGGACCTTCCGGACGCTCGCGATGACGCCGGCGACCAGCGTGCCCCCGTACAGCCAGCCGGCGTGCACGGCGAGGGCGGTGACGACGGCCATGGCCTGGCCGCCGAAGCCGCCCTCGCCGCCGGCGATCGGCACGACGCCGACGGCGAAGGCGATCGGGACGGCGATCGGCGCGGTGACCAGGTCGGCGGTCCGCACCCAGAGCGCCGTGAGCGCGCTCACCGGCAGGAACAGCAGACCGAACGCCAGCGGCGAACCGTCCAGGACCAGCCAGTCCAGGAACCCGACGACGAGCATCGCCGCCGAGGCGAAGAGACCCGCGCCGAGCCCGGTGAGCCGGGGCGAGGGCAGCCGTCGCAGGGCCTGCACCACGGGCGGCGCGGGCCGCCGCGCGGTCGCCGGGGTGCCGACCCGGTAGACGGTGGCCGCCCCGGTTCCGGCCCCCTCCACCTCCACCTCCACGAGCGCGCCGGGCGGCGTGAGGGGGGTCTGCGGCCGTCGGCGGCCTTGCGGCTGACTTGTCCTGTGCTGCTCCACCTCACCAACGTAGGTCGGGACGCGTCGGGAGGAGCCCGGGACACGCCCTTTGGGTGACCTTGGGGCCACACTTCGACCGATCTCGACCGGACTCGGCCCGACCTCGGCCGGGACTCGTCCCCGGCTCCTCCCCGGCCCGTCCCCGGCGGCCGGTGAGGCCCGCGCCGCGCCCCCCGTAAACTGGGGGATCGACCCATCATCCGTATCTAGGGAAGTCGCCACCGTGTCGCTCACGATCGGAATCGTCGGCCTGCCGAATGTCGGCAAGTCGACCCTGTTCAACGCCCTGACCAAGAACGACGTGCTGGCGGCCAACTACCCGTTCGCCACGATCGAGCCCAACGTCGGCGTCGTCGGCGTCCCCGACGCCCGCCTGACCAAGCTCGCCGAGATCTTCTCCTCCCAGCGCATCCTCCCGGCCACCGTCGACTTCGTCGACATCGCCGGCATCGTGCGCGGCGCGAGCGAGGGCGAGGGCCTGGGCAACAAGTTCCTGGCGAACATCCGCGAGTCCGACGCTATCTGCCAGGTCATCCGCGCCTTCAAGGACGAGAACGTCGTGCACGTCGACGGCAAGGTCTCGCCGAAGGACGACATCGAGACGATCAACACCGAGCTGATCCTCGCCGACCTCCAGACCATCGAGAAGGTCCTCCCGCGCCTGGCGAAGGAGGCCCGCATCAAGAAGGACGTGGCCCCCAAGGTCGTGGCCGTCGAGGCGGCGAAGGAGATCCTGGAGCGCGGTGACACCCTCTTCTCCCAGGGCATCGTCCAGGGCTCGGAGAAGGCGGAGCTCCTCCACGACCTCCACCTCCTCACCACCAAGCCCTTCCTCTACGTTTTCAACGTCGACGAGGACGAGCTGACCGACGACGCCTTCAAGGCCGAGCAGAGCGCCCTCGTCGCCCCGGCCGAGGCGATCTTCCTCAACGCCAAGCTGGAGCAGGACCTCGCCGAGCTGGACGAGGAGGACGCCATGGAGCTCCTCCAGTCCGTCGGCGCCGAGGAGCCCGGCCTCGCCACCCTCGCCCGCGTCGGCTTCGACACCCTCGGCCTCCAGACCTACCTCACGGCCGGTCCCAAGGAGTCCCGCGCCTGGACGATCAAGAAGGGCGCCACGGCCCCCGAGGCGGCCGGTGTCATCCACACCGACTTCCAGAAGGGCTTCATCAAGGCCGAGGTCATCTCCTTCGCCGACCTCGTCGCCACCGGCTCCGTCGCCGACGCCCGCTCCGCCGGCAAGGCCCGCATGGAGGGCAAGGAGTACGTCATGCAGGACGGCGACGTCGTGGAGTTCCGCTTCAACGTGTGATGCGTCACGTAGCGCCACGTCGCTGATCTGGCAAACGTGCAGTTCAGAAGGGGTCGCCTCCTCCGGGAGGTGGCCCCTTCGTCGTCACCGTGCCGGATGGGTGCTGGATATTCTGACGCTGGCTCAGCCGGCATCAAGTGTCGTAGACGGTGGAGCGGTGTCCGACGTGAACGACCCACACCACGAGCTCTCCGTTGTCGATCGTGTAGACGACGCGGTGGTCGCCGACCCGCAGGCGACGGCGGTCGGGTTGTGACACGAGTGCGGTGGTGTCGAAACCGAGGGGGTCGGTCTCCAGCTCGGTCAGCTTGGCCAGGATGCGCAGCGCCATGTCGCGAGGGATCTTCCGAAGTTCGGCCTGCGCCTCGGGGCGGAAGACGGTTCGGTACTCACTCACTGCGCGCCAGCGTCTCCCTCATGATGTCCTCGATCGGGATGCCGGGTGCTGGGTTGGCCATGCGCTCGTCGATGATCCGATTGATCTCGCGCTCTTCCCATTCCTGGTACTTGCGCAGTACCTCGATGGAGACGACGGCGGCGACTTCCTTGCCTCGGCGCGTGATCACTGTGGGTACGTCGTCGCGATCGGCGCGCTCCACGACCTCGGCGAGGTGGGCACGCACGTCGCGGATGGACTCTATGGGCAGCGGCTGCGTCATGCGCCCAAGGGTACCGAGTGTCCCATGTGTACACAACGCATCGCGGGTGGTGGGTGTTCGTCGCGGTCGTGCGTGCTGGATGTGCTGGATGAACTCGCACCGTGCTGGATCGTTGCTGGATAAGGGCACCGAGAGCCGCGTTTCCGCAGGTGGGAGCTCTGTTTCGAACGTTCCGCTTCAACGCCTGACGCTATGTCGACAGCTGTGCCCGACTCGCCTGTCGGCGGGTCGGGCACAGCTGTGTGTCCGCAGTGGGTCCTCGATCCCGTGATGCGGTGACAGCGTTCGGCCGGGCGGCATGGCGGCGACGCGGCCTCAGACCTTGACGACCTCCACGGAAGGGCCGCACAGGAGTTCCAGGTCCTCGGGATCGGAGGTGAGGGCGGTGACCGGCTGGGGCGTGCTGCGGGCGATGGCGGCGAGAGCGGCATCGATGGCGTACTTGTGACCGTGAAGGCGATGGGCGCGAAGGAGGACGGCGGCCTGGTCGGCGATCTCCTTGGTGACGTCGTGGACGTCGACGCGGGAGAGGACCCACTTGATGCGGGCCGGGTGGATGTGCTCGCAGTCGGCCTCAAGCGTGGTCATGGCGCTGGTGGCGACGCGGACGCCCTCCTCCGACGCCGCCTGGACCAGAGTCACGACGGTGCGGTCCTTGCGGTAGAGCTTCGAGAGTCCTTCGCTGTCGAGCAGGAGGGTGCCGGGCATCAGGCGGCGGCCCCGCCGGCCTGCCGGTGGTCGTGGCGCAGCAGCGCCCGGGCGGCCTCGACCTCCTCGCGGGTGAGAGCTTCGTTGTCGGTCTCGAAGTCGGCGACGATCTCCCGCAGCTTGTCCATGGCGACCCTCTGTTCGAGAGCCTCGGCGACGTAGGCGGAGAAACCGCCGGGCCCGACATGGGCGCGTGCGGCCTCGGCGAGATCCTCGGGCAGACTGATCGAATACTTCCTGCTACCGCTCATGGTGCTGATCCTACCGGTGGTGGTAAGTCTGGGGGGTGTGAATGACCGACCCGAGGTTCGGTCGGTCCGCAGGGAGCTGCGAACGCCCGTCGAGGCCCGGTGTGGGCGGCGGGGAGGGGCGGGGAGCGTGGGGCGTGGCGAGCGGGACACGGTCGCGCGGGGAGCGCGACTGTACGAGGCGGCGCGGGCAGTGGTCGGTGACCACGGAAGGGCAGTGGAGGCGGTAAGGGCGGCACTGAAGCCGATCCACGGTGCGGCGGTGAAGCGGGAGCTCGACGCCCTTCCCGTCGCCCGACTGCGGGACGTCACCGAAGGGCGGCTGCGGCGGGGGAGTGTCGAGAAGAGCGGACTGCGCACCCTGGGCAGTGTCGAGGAAATCCCGGGTCGGAGCCGTGGAGGGTGCTCCGCCGCGGGTCAGGACCGGGCTTCGGGCATATGCGGCTTCGACGTCCGGCAGGCGTGTACGAGTGAGGAGGGGTCCGGCTCCGTGGGGGTCGGGCCCCGCCGGTTTCGGCCGAATACCGGGCTCGCGGCGGGATCGGTGCAGGTCGGGGCGAGAGGGCCGCGTATTCTCTGCTGCCGGGGGCAGCGGGGGAAACTGACGCGGAGGTACGGGTGGAGTTCCGGCTGCTCGGGTCCGTCGCGGTCGTGACGGAGGGCGGCGACGTCGCCCCGGGACCGGTCAAGCGGAGCAGCCTGCTGGCCGCGCTGCTGCTGCGCCCCAACACGGCCGTGAACGTGACCGGACTGATGGACGCGCTGTGGGAGGACGAGCCTCCGACCCACGCCAAGACCGTCCTCCAGGGGCACGTCTCCCGGCTGCGGGCGCTGCTCGCCGAGCACCGCGCCGAGACGTACGGGGTGGAGCTGACCACGCAGGGGTCCGCCTATCTGCTGCGGATGCCCGAGTCGCTGGTGGACGCGCACCGGTTCGAGGAACTGGTGGGGCTCGCGGGCGCGCAGCGGAACGCCGCCGACAGCGTGCGGATGCTGCGCGAGGCGCTGTCGTACTGGCAGGGGCCCGCGCTCACCGGCACCGTTCCGAGCGGGCCGCTGGAGGCCGCCGCCACCGCCCTGGAGGAGCTGCGGCTCTCGTCGGTGGAGGCGCTGGCGGAGGCGTACGGGAAGCTGGGCGAGCACGGCCGGGCCGCCGCCGTCCTGCGGACCGAGGCCGTCGCGCACCCGCTGCGCGAGTCGCTGGCCGCCGCGCTCATGACCGCGCTGGCCCGGGCCGGGCGCCGGTCGGACGCCCTCGACTGGTACCACCGCACCCGCCGGCTGCTCGCCGAGGAACTGGGCGTCGACCCGGGCGCGGTGCTCGGCGACACGTACGCGGAGCTGCTGCGGGAAGCGGGGGCGGTCCTCGTCCCGGCGCCGCTCCCGGTCCCCGCCCCTCCGGTGACCGACACCGTCGTCGTACCCGAGCTGCTGCCCCGGGCGCCGCGCGGGTTCACCGGGCGGGAGGCCGAGGCCGCGCTGCTCGACCGGGCGGCCGGCGGCGGCGACGGACCCGTGTGCCTCGTCACCGGGCCCGCCGGGGTCGGCAAGACGGCCTTCGCCGTGCACTGGGCGCACCGGCGCCGGGGAGGCTTCCCCGGCGGCCGGCTCTTCGCCGACCTGCGCGGCTTCAGCGACACCCCGGCGCCCGAGACCGGGGTCGTGCTGCGCGAGTTCCTGCTCGCGCTCGGCGTGCCGCAGCAGCGGGTGCCGGAGACGGCGGTGGGACGCGGGGCGCTCTTCCGCAGCCTCACGGCCGGCCGCCGGATCCTCGTCGTCCTCGACAACGCGCGCTCCTCGGAGCAGGTCAGGCCCCTGCTGCCGGGCGGCGAGGGGTGCGTGACCGTGGTGACCAGCCGGGACCGGCTCGGCGGGCTGATCGCCTCCGACGCGGCCCGCCCGGTGCCGCTCGACCAGCTGCCGCCCGCCGACGCGACCGCCCTCCTCGCGACCGTGCTCGGGGCGGACCGGGTCACCGCCGAGCCGGACGCCGCCGCGCGGCTCGCCGGACTCTGCGACGGGTTGCCGCTCGCCCTGCGGGTGACGGCCGCCCGGCTCGCCGAACGCCCGGGGTGGTCGCTCGGCGCGATGGTCGGCGAACTCGCCTGCGAGCAGGGGCGCCTGGCCCTCCTCGACGTGGAGGACGTCGGCGTCTCCGCCGCGCTGCGCCTCACCGTGCAGCAGCTGCCCGAGTCCGCCGCCCGCGCCTTCCGCGCCCTCGGCCTCCACACCGGCTCCGACCTGGACCACTTCGCCGCCGCCGCGCTCACCGGCACCACCCCCGCCCGGGCCTCGGCCGACCTCGAACGGCTCACCGCCGCCCACCTCCTCACGGAGACGGTGCCCGGCCGCTGGACCCCGCACGACCTCGTACGGCTCTACGCGCGCGGACTCGCCCCGCAGGCCGACCCGGAGGGGCTGCGCCGGCTCCTCGACCACTACCTGTACGCGGGGCTCGCGGCCGACGCCGCCGCCGAGCCCGGCTCGCAGCCCTGCTACGCCCTGCCCGCCGACGCCCGCCGGCCCGCCGCGGTCCCGGAGTTCGAGGGCCGTACCGCCGCGCTCGACTGGTACGCGGCGGAACGCCCCGCCCTGGAAGGGGCCGTGGCCGCCTCCGCCGCGCTCGGGCTGCACGACCGGGCCTGGCGGCTCGCCCTCGCGGCCTGGCCGCTGATGCTGATGCGGCTCCAGGACGGCTGGACCCCGCTCCTGGAGGCGGGGCTCGCCTCGGCCGAGGCGGTCGGCGACCCGGACGCCCAGTCGCGGACGCGGGCGCTGCTCGGCTGGATCCTGCACGAGGAGGGGCGAGACGAGGAGGCGCTGGTCCACCTGGCGCTGGCACCCGGTCTCGCCGCGCTGGCCGGGGACCCGATCAGCGAGGCCATCGCCGTCGTCAACCACGCGGCCGTCCTCGACGCCACGGGCGAGTGCGACCGGGCCCGCGCGCTGATGGTGCGGGCGGTCGCGCTCGCCGACCGGATCGGGCACCCGTCCACCCAGGTGCTCACCCTGCACCACCTGGCCGGGCACTGCCTGCGGGCGGGGGAGTACGAGGAGGCGCTGGCGCACGTCCTTCGCGCCGGGGAACTCGTCGCGCCCGACGCCGTCGTCGTCCAGGCCCAGCTGCGGATCGCGCGGGGCGAGGCGCTGGCCGGCATCGGACGGGTCGAGGAGGCCGCCCACCAGCTGGAACGCGCCGCCGCCGACGCCGAGGCGGCCGGTTTCGCGGAGGGCTCGGCGCGGGCGGCGGAGCGGCTGGCGCGGCTGGCGGCGGGGCGTTAGCGGTACGCAAGCGGGACGGCAGTGCCGGGCGGGAGTCTGTAGTCGGCACCACAGGCCACCGCACCGACCACGCTCCACATCACGGGGGAATCACCGACATGCGTACGTCATCCGCCAGGACCGCCAGGACCGCCCTCCTCGTCGCCGCCGTCGCGGCCGCCTCGCTCGGCCTGACGGCCTGCGGCGGGGACGGCGGCGCGAAGGACGCCGGCGACGCGAAGACCACGGCCGGCGCGCCCGCCGCGACGGCGACCACGGCGGCGCCGCAGGGCGCGGGCGCGTCGGGGGACGCGACCGCCTCCGCCGACCCGGCCGCCGCGAAGAGCACGACGGAGGGCACGACGGAGAGCGCCGGGGGGAGCACCGGGGGCGGTTCCGCGAAGAGCACCCCGGCCGCCGCCGCCACGGCGCCCGTCTGCGCCCACGGCGACGTGCGGATCACCGCACGGAAGGCCGACGAGGTGCCCACCGAGCACATCGTCCTCACCGCCACCAACACCTCGGGCAGCGCCTGCCGTCTCCTCGGCCACCCGCTCATCGCCTTCGGCGAGATCCAGACGGCGAAGGACGTCCCGCCGGTCGCGAAGAGCAAGCCGGCCGCTCCGGTGGTCCTGGAGCCGGGCGCGCCCGCGTACGCCAACGTGCGGGTCTCCAACGGCGGTGTCCACGAGGACAACAAGGTGGTGAAGGAGTTCAACGTGAACCTCTTCGCCGCCGACGGTCCGGCCGAGGGCAGCGTCGTCGTCGCCGCCCCGGCGGGCGGCATCGCCGTCGACGAGGCCGTCGCGAAGACCGGGTACTGGACGCCCGAACTCCGCGACGGTGCGGACGAGTTCTGAGACGATCGCAGCGCACCGCCGACGACGGGCCCGTCTCCCGGGGGATCGGAGACGGGCCCGTCCCGTGTGTCGGCGCCGTGAATTCCCGGGCCGGCCACGGTGGTCGGGCCCTTCGTCCGGGTCGCGGACCTTCGCAGGTGGGACCGGGAAAGCCGCTCTCCCGTACCTGTTGGTCCGTCATGTCGACCTTGTGGCAGGGGAGTTACCGGGGTGTAGGTCCTCTTGCGTGATTCCTATGGATCAGTCAATCTTTCGGCGACGACAGGGCGGCCGGGGTCGTGAGGTTCCGCGTCGGACCGTACACACTCTTGTCATGTTCCTGTCGTGAGTGAAGGTCACTCGGGCTCCCTCCCCACGGGAGCACCCCCCACGAGGAGGACACCTCACATGGCAGTGATGCGCGCATCGCGTCGCCGGATCTCCACCGCCGCGGCCATAGCCGTCACGGCGCTCGCCCTCGGTTCGCTCTCCGCCCTCCCCGCCACGGCCGCGCCGGCCGCCGCGGAGGGCGTCATCGAGAACGCCGGGGCCGAAGGCACCATCCCGGGCAGCTACATCGTCACCCTCGACGAGTCCGCCCAGGCCGAGACCGCCAAGGGCCGCGCCGTGCCCGGCAAGTTCGGTGCCAAGATCAAGCGCACCTACACCTCGGCGGTGAACGGCTACGCGATCGAGCTCTCCGAGGCGCAGGCGAAGAAGCTCGCCGCCGACCCGGCCGTGCAGTCCGTCGTCCAGAACCGCGTCTTCACGATCGACGCCACCCAGCCCTCCCCGCCGTCCTGGGGCCTGGACCGGATCGACCAGAAGGCCCTCCCGCTGAACCAGAGCTACACCTACCCGGACAGCGCGGGCCAGGGCGTCACGGCGTACATCATCGACACCGGCGTACGCATCAGCCACAGCGACTTCGGCGGCCGCGCCTCCAACGGCTACGACGCGATCGACAACGACAACACCGCCCAGGACGGCCACGGCCACGGCACCCACGTCGCCGGCACGGTCGCGGGCTCCTCCTACGGCGTCGCCAAGAAGGCGAAGATCGTCGGCGTCCGCGTCCTCGACAACAACGGCTCCGGCACCACCGACCAGGTCGTCGCCGGCATCGACTGGGTGACGCGGAACGCCGTCAAGCCGGCCGTCGCCAACATGAGCCTCGGCGGTGGCGCCGACTCCGTCCTCGACCAGGCCGTCCGCAACTCCATCGCGGCGGGCATCACCTACGGCGTCGCGGCCGGCAACGACAACTCCAACGCCTCCGGCTACTCCCCGGCGCGCGTCACCGAGGCCATCACGGTCGGCTCCACGACCAACACCGACGCCCGCTCCAGCTTCTCCAACTACGGCACCGTCCTGGACATCTTCGCCCCGGGCTCCTCCATCAAGTCGTCCTGGAACACCAGCGACACCGCCACCAACACCATCTCCGGCACCTCGATGGCCACCCCGCACGTGGTCGGCGCCGCCGCCGTCTACCTCGCCGACAACCCGACGGCCACCCCGGCGCAGGTCTCCACGGCCCTCACCACCGCCGCCACGCCGAACGTCGTCACCAGCCCCGGCACCGGCTCGCCGAACAAGCTCCTCTTCGTCGGCGGTGGCGGCACCACCCCGCCGCCCGGGCCGAAGTTCGAGAACACCGCCGACTTCGCCATCGCCGACAACGCGACCGTCGAGTCCCCGGTCACCGTCAGCGGCGTCTCCGGCAACGCCCCCGCGGCCCTCCAGGTCCCGGTCAACATCGTCCACACCTACATCGGCGACCTCCAGGTCCAGCTGATCGCCCCCGACGGCACGGCGTACACGCTGAAGGCCTTCGGCACCGGCGGCAGCGCCGACAACATCAACACCACCTACACGGTGAACGCCTCCGCCGAGGTCGCCAACGGCACGTGGAAGCTCCGCGTGACGGACAACGCGAGCTACGACACCGGCAAGATCGACTCCTGGGCCCTCCAGTTCTGACCCGGGCACGAGGTCCCGAACGTACGACCCGGGCGTGAAGCCCGAACGTACGACCCGGGCATGAGGCCCGAACGCACGACCCGGGCATGAGGTCCCGAACGCCCGAGGGGCGGCCACCGGCGGGTGGCCGCCCCTTCGCCGTGCCCCGCCTCGCCGCCCCGCGCCCCGGACCACGTACGATGCGCGCGCCCGATCGTCTGTTCGTCCCCGCGCCAACAGGAGCACGCACCCGTGGAGCCGACCCCTCCGACCCCGCCGCCCCAGCCGCCCGAGCCGCCCAGGCCGGGGGCGCCCGCCGCCTACCAGGCCCCCGGGCCGTACACCTCGCCCGGGATGCCCTACACGGCCGCGCCCGGGCCGTACGGGCCGCACGGGCCCTACGGGCCGCCGCGGGCGACCACCAACGGGCTCGCCGTCGGCTCGCTCGTCAGCGGCATCGTCTGCTGCCTGCCGCCGCTCGGGCTCGTCCTCGGGATCTTCTCGCTGCGGCAGATCGGGAAGCGGGGGCAGGGCGGCAAGGGGATGGCGATCGCCGGCATCGCGCTCTCGTCGATCAGCACCCTCCTCGTCGTCCTCGGTCTGATCACCGGTCAGATCCAGGAGGGGGTGAGGGCGTTCAACGAGGGGATGCGGGAGGCCGCCTCCGCCCGCATGCCGATGGAGCTGCGCACCGGGGAGTGCTTCGTCGACGAGGCCGGGCAGGGCGAGTACACCCTCGGCGTCCGGGTCGTCGACTGCGACGAGCCCCACGACGGCGAGATCACCGGACGGTTCGAGGCCACCGGCTTCGACGCCTGGCCCGGCGAGCGCGAGCTCACGGAGCTCGGCGAGGAGCGCTGCGAGACCATGGCCACCGCCTACGTGCGGGACACCTGGTCGCTGACCGCCGACTCGCTGAGCCTGTACTACACCCCGGACCGGCGGTCGTGGCGCGCGGGCGAGCACCGCATCGCCTGCGGCATCGGCGGCGAGGAGCGGCTCACGGGCTCGCTGCGCTCCGACGCCAGCACGCTCGACGCCGGCCAGCTGGCCTTCCTCACCCACGTCAACCCCGTCGAGGACGCCCTCTACGCGGAGCCGGAGGACGAACCGGAGGACGACCTCCAGGCCAACCTCGCCTGGGCCGCCGACGTGCGAGCGGCCGTCGACTCGGCCCGCTCCGGGCTGCGGGGGCGCACCTGGGAGCAGTCCGCGCGGGGGCCCGTGGGCGCGTACCTGAAGAGCCTGGACGCCGCCTCCAAGCAGTGGGCGAAGCTGGCGGCGGCCGAGGACGCGGAGGCGTTCTGGGACGCGTACGACCGTGCCTGGGAGCTGGTGCCGGACGAGGCGAGCAGCGAGGCCCGCAAGGCCCTCGGCCTCACGCACACGCCCCCGGAGGGCCCGGGCGAGCACGACTCCGTCTGAGCGGCGTCCACCCGGGCGGACGGGGACGTGGACGGGGCCGGGTCTCCGCTGGGGAGACCCGGCCCCGTCGTGTGCGGACCGGTACCGGTGCCGGAGGCGGCCGACCGGGCGGCGACGGCGGCCCGTGACCAGCCGCCGTCGCGCCCCGGGCGCGCCGTCGCCGGCGGTCCGGTCCGCGCCCCGCGGGAGCCGCCGGCGGGCGGCTCCGGGGGAGTGGGGGTTCAGCGGCGGGTGAGGCCGCGGTCGATGGCGCCGATCAGTTCGCCGTCGGCGGTGTCGCCGTCCAGCGACCAGACCATGGCACCGGCCAGCCCGTGGGTGCGGACCCACGCGGACTTGGCGCGCAGCACCGTCGGGTCGTCGTAGGTCCACAGAGTGGTGCCGTCGAAGAGCCAGGCGTGCCCGTTCCGGTGCCCGCGGTGGAGCGTGTACGTCCCCGACTCCGCGAGCTTCCTGAGGTTCTTGTAGTCCTCGGAGCCGGGCGCCCAGGTCGCCGGAGCGGGGCCCGCGGCGGGCTGCCCGAGGCCGTCGCCGCCGCCGGTCACGCCGGTCCAGCCCTGGCCGTAGAACGGCATGCCGACCACGAGCTTGTGCGCCGGGGCGCCGCGTCGCAGCCAGGACCTGACGGTGCCCTCGACGCTCCAGTCGTTCTTGGCGAAGAGCGCGGACTGCTGGGCGGTGGTCTGCTCGCCGGAGACGTGGAAGTCGTATCCCTGGAGGTTCACGAAGTCGAAGTCCCGCATGATCTTGGAGACTTCGAAGCCCGCGTCGATCTTGGCGGGGGCGGTGGGCACGTACGCGCTGAGCTCGTAGTGCTTGCGCTTCGGCAGCGAACGCCCGTACGCGTCCAGCTGGTCGCGGAACTCCCGTACCAGCGCGGTGAAGTTGACCTTGTCCTCGGGGCGGATGACGTTGCCCGGGTTGCCCTCGGAGCCGGGCCACTCCCAGTCGAGGTCGATGCCGTCGAAGAGGCCGGCGGCCGCTCCGGCGCCGCCGCGGGCGCCGTCCTGGGGCAGGTTGCCCTTGACGTAGAGGTCGATGCAGGAGGAGACCAGGGCCTTGCGGGAGGCGGGGGTGCGCACGGCGTCGGAGAAGTACGCCGAACCGCTCCAACCGCCCAGCGAGATCATGACCTTGAGGTTCGGGTGCTTGGCCTTCAGCTCGCGCAGCTGGTTGAAGTTCCCGGCGAGCGGCTGCTCGGCGGTGTCGGCCGTGCCGTCCACCGAGGTGGCGGCGTCGACCGGGTGGACGTAGTCGGCCCACGGGTCGGAGCCGGGGACGGGGCCGATGACGCACTTGCCGGCCTTGTCGACGATGCCGAAGGCGTAGTTGATGTGGCTGAGCTTGGCCGCGGAGCCGCTCGTGTCCAGGTCCTTGACCTGGAAGTTCCGCCCGTAGATGCCCCATTGGGTGAAGTAGCCGACCCGCTTGAGCGCGTGCTGGGCGGCGGGCGGGCGGTGGTCGGGGCGCGGATGGGCGTCGGCGGCGGGGGCCAGGGTGGCGAGGAGGCCGAGGGCGGCGGCCGCGGCCGTGCCGAAGGTCAGCTTGGTCAGGACTCTGGGACGCATGGGCTCGTTCCTGTGCGAGGCGGGATGGAGCGTGGGCGCGCAGCAGGAAGTTATTGGTCCAGACCAATAGGGGTCAAGAGGTCGGGCGGCGGTGCTTCACCTTCATCACTTCGAGTGAAACCCTGGCCCATGCTTGCGGATGGACACATTCGGTTGCCAGTCTGTAGCTGTCTGTCAACCTGAGGGGAGTGTCCAGTGACGTTCGGTGAGCAGCCCGCCTATCTGCGTGTGGCGAGCGATCTGCGGGAGAAGATCGCGAACGGCTCGCTCCCGCCGCATACCCGCCTTCCCTCGCAGGCACGCATCCGCGAGGAGTACGGGGTGTCGGACACCGTCGCGCTGGAGGCCCGCAAGGTGCTCATGGCCGAGGGGCTCGTCGAGGGCCGCTCCGGCTCGGGGACGTACGTGCGGGAGCGGCCGGTGCCCCGTCCCGTCGCCCGCTCCGGCTACCGACCCGCCACCGGCGCCACCCCCTTCCGGCAGGAGCAGGCCGTGGAGGGCGCGCGCGGCACCTGGGAGTCGAGCAGCGAGCAGGAGGCGGCGGGCGGTGCGGTCGCCGCACGGCTGGGCATCGAGCCGGGCGACCGCGTGATGCGCACGCGGTACGTCTACCGGGACGGCGGCGAGGCCATGATGGTCGCCACCTCCTGGGAGCCGCTCGCCGTCACCGGCCGCACCCCCGTGATGCTCCCCGAGGAGGGGCCGCTCGGCGGCTGCGGCGTGGTCGAGCGGATGGCGGCGATCGACGTCGTCGTGGACAACGTGGTGGAGGAGGTCGGCGCCCGCCCCGGCCTCGCCGAGGAGCTCCTCGTCCTCGGCGGCGTCCCCGGCCACGTGGTCATGGTCGTCGAGCGCACCTTCTACGCCTCGGGCCTGGCGGTGGAGACCGCCGACGTGGTGGTCCCCGCCGACCGCTACCGCCTCTCCTACCACCTCCCGGTCCGCTGACGACCCCGGACGCCCGTGCCCGCGGGGCCCACTGAGGCCCGGCCGTCCGTGGCCCTCCGGCCCGCCGGCGGCCGGCCGCCTCCGGCCTCCCGGTCCGCTGATGACCCCGGACGCCCGTGCCCGCGGGGCCCGCTGAGGCCCGATCGTCCGTGGCGGCCCGGCGGGCCCGGCGGGCCCGGCGGCCCGGCAGCCCGGTTGGCCGGTTGGCCGTGCCCGCCGGGCTGCCCCGGCCGCCAGCCGCCCCGTCCGTCGACGGATTCCGCCGTCCGGAGGCGCTGTCGCCTCACCCGCCCCGGCCGACGCCAACGGCCCCGGCGCCGGGGCCGTTCACGTGGGCGAGCGCGCCGCCCGCACCCGCGCCGGGCGCGAGACCGTCCGTGGAGTGCGGCGACGCCCGCCGCGAGGGCTCCGGCCGGGCCGCCGGGCCCGTTCTCGTGCCGGTGCCGGTCGTCTCCGGGGTGCCCGCCCGGCACGTGGCCTTCGGCCTCCCTTCGTCGGTTCCCGGCCGATCCGTATCTCTTGGTGAAAACCCGTATCCGCTGTGTGAAGGTCAGGCGTAAGGTCAGGCATATGCGGATTGCGGTTTCCCGGAGATCCTTGGTGACGCCAGGCCCGGCGGAGGGAGAAGCCTGATGACCGACAGCGGCCCCGTCCACCCGTGGCTCGTGATACGGCAGGACGACAACGGCAACCGCTACCGGGTGGGCCGGTACGCGACCCAGGACGAAGCCCAGAAGATCGCGGACACGCTCGACTCCCGCGGCCACAAGCAGCTCTACTGGGTCGAGCGCGTCGCCTCCACCCCCTGACGCCCCGGATACCCTCGCGGGCATGACCCCAAGCCCCACTCACCACGGCACCGGACCCGACCGCGGGCACGGTGCCGTGGTCGTCGTCGCGGCCGCCCTCCTCGAAGGCGGACGCCTGCTCGCCGCCCGCCGCAGCGCCCCCGCCGACCTCGCCGGCCGCTGGGAACTCCCCGGCGGCAAGGTCGAGCCCGGCGAGCGCCCCGAGGACGCCCTCGTCCGCGAACTGCGCGAGGAACTCGGCGTCGAGACCGAGACCGGCGAGCGGATCCCCGGCGAATGGCCCCTCAAGCCCGGTTACGTCCTCCGGGTCTGGACCGCCCGCCTGCTCTCCGGCGAACCCCGCCCGCTGGAGGACCACGACGCGCTGCGCTGGCTCGCCCGCGACGAACTCGACACGGTGGACTGGCTCGACCAGGACCGCCCGGCGGTCGCGGAAGCGGCGCGCAGACTCCCGGTCGCGCGCCCCTGACCCCGGCGCGCGCCCGGTTCCCTACGCCGTTCGTGCCACTGTGCGCCCGTGACCGCCCCCTGAGGGGTATTTCGCGACGAATTCCGGGTATGTCCCCATTGGTCCCTCGGAAGAGGGTGATCCTCTTCCTGCTGCACCACCGTTGGGGAAGTGATCGCGTGTGATCGACACCGACGGCGCCCGCGCCGAGTGGAACTTCCCGGCGGAGGCCGACGCGGTGCGTACCGCCCGCCACGCCGTGCGCGAGACGCTCCGCTCCTGGGAGGTCGACGCGGCCGTGGGGGACGTCGCCGTCCTGCTGGTCAGCGAGCTGGTCACCAACTCCCTGCGGTACGCCTCCGGGCCGATCGGGGTGCGGATCCTGCGGGCCGAGGGCGGCGCCACCGACCCGCCCCGGCACTCCGCGCTTCTCGTGGAGGTCTCCGATCCGCTTCCGGATCCGCCCACCGAGCGGCCCGCGGGACCCGACGACGAAGGGGGCCGCGGGCTCGGTCTCGTGGCCTGTTCCGCACGCCGCTGGGGGACCCGGCAGGGGGACACCGGGAAAACCGTATGGTTCGAGCTGGCTCTCCCTGGTGAGTAAAGAGAGAGGGACGACGATCACCGGAGCGGGTCGCGAGCCGACCGAGACCACCCTGTGATCGTGGACGTCGTGCCGCCGGGGCCCGCCGTGTTGAATACTGCGGGCATGGCCGGTCCGGTGCGGTGAGCTGGAGGGGACGGTCGCGTGAGCGAGATATCCGAGACGACGGGCGGCGTCGTGTGGCAGAGCAGCCCGCCCGGTTCGATCTACGACTACATCCGGGTCGCCTCCTTCTCCCTCGGGCCTGACGGACGCGTCGACCAGTGGAGCCACCGGGCGGCGGACCTCTTCGGAGTGGACGCCCAGGAGGCCCGCGGCAAGGACCCGGTCGAGGCGTTCATGCCCGCCGAGCTGCGCGATCGTGGGCACCGGCGGGTCAAGGAGGTCCTCGACGGACGTGAGTGGACCGGCCTCGTCCCGTTCCGCATCCCCGGTCAGGCCGGGGCCCCCGGCCAGGACCGGCCGCACGGCATCGCCGAGATGTACGTGATGCCCAGCGAGACCGAGAGCGGCGAACGGGCCGCGCTCTGCATCGTCGTCGACGTCCGGGCGCTGCGGCGCATCGAGACCGACCTCGCCGCCTCCCAGGCCATTTTCGGCCAATCGCCCTTCGGCTTCCTCCTCTTCGGCACCGACCTCACCGTCAAGCGGGCCAACCAGCGCTTCGCCGCCGTCTTCGGCGGCGACGCCGACGACCACCGGGGCCGGAGCGTCCACGACTACCTCGCCAAGCCCGAGGCCGACCGGATGACCGCCGCCCTCCGCCACGTCCTGGAGACCGGCGAGTCCGTCACCGACCTCGGCATCACCGGCGCCGCCCCCGGCGCCCGGATCCGCCGCCACTGGTCCATCAACCTCTACCGGGTGCACAGCGGCTCCGGCCGCCCGATCGGCGTCGCCGGCCTCGGCATCGACGTCACCCGCCGGCAGAGCGCCGCCCGCGAGGCCGCCAGCGCCCGCCGCAACCTCGCCCTCCTCAACGAGGCCGGAGCCCGCATAGGGAACTCCCTCGACCTGGAGGCCACCGCCCGCGAACTCCTCGACGTCTCCGTCCCCGGCTTCTGCGACCTCGCCTCCGTCGACCTCTACCAGGGGCTCCTCACCGGCGACGAGGCCCCGCCCGGCCGCTGGGGCAGCTCCCACGACGTCGGCTACGGCGCGGGCAGCGCCGAACTGCGCCGGGTCGCCTTCGCCAGCGCCGTCTCCGACACCCCCCTCAGGACCGCGGAGGGCCACGGACCGGCCGGCGACGGCGACGGGCCCGTCCCCATCGAGGTCGGCGCCGTCCACCGCTACCCCTTCAACTCGCCCACCGCCGGGGCCCTGCGCACCGGCCGGGTCCGCACCGTGCCCGGCGCCGAGGGCGACCTCGTCCACTCCACCCTCGCCGTCCCGATGGTCGCCCACGACACCGTCGTCGGCCTCGTGCAGTTCTCCCGCACCAAGGGCAGCGAACCCTTCGGCGACCGCGACCGGGCCCTCGCCGTGGAGCTCGCCGCCCGCGCCGCCGTCTGCATCGACAACGCCCGCCTCTACCGGCGCGAGCACGAGCGGGCCCTCATCCTCCAGCGCAGCCTGCTCCCGCCCGGCGACCCCGAGGCCGCCGGACTCGACATCGCCTGTCGCTACCTCCCCGGCACCGACGCCACCGAGGTCGGCGGCGACTGGTTCGACGTCATCGAACTCCCCGGCCACCGCACCGCCCTCGTCATCGGCGACGTCATGGGCCGCGGCCTGCGCGCCGCCGTCGCCATGGGCGAACTGCGCACCGCCGTCCGCACCCTCGCCCAGCTCGACCTCGAACCCGCCGAGGTCCTCTCCCACCTCGACGAGATCGCCCGCGGCCTCGGCGCCCCCATCGGCGCCCAGCAGTCCCGCGCCCCCAAGAACCGCGGCCCCGAACTCTCCGAGGTCTACCTCGCCACCTGCGTCTACGCCGTCTACGACCCGGTGACCAGACGCTGTACCTTCGCCAACGCCGGCCACCTCCCGCCCGTCCTCGTCGAACCCGGGGAGGAGGCCCTGCTCCTCGACGTGCCGCCGGGGATGCCGCTGGGCGTCGGCGGCGAACCCTTCGAGGAGGTCGAGGTCGAACTCCCCGAGGGCTCCCTCCTCGCCCTCTACACCGACGGACTCGTCGAATCCCGCGACCATCCCCTCGACGAGGGCCTCAGCGCCTTCCGGCGGGCCCTCGCCGACCGGGCCCGCCCCCTGGAGGACGTCTGCGACCGGGTCCTCACCACCCTCGACACCGGCCACGGCGAGGACGACATCGCCCTTCTGATGGCCCGTATCCAGGGACTGCCCGCCGAGGCGGTGGGGGACTGGCGGCTGCCCCGCGAGCCCCGCTCCGTCGGCCGCGCCCGCGAACTCGCCCGCACCCAGCTCACCGCCTGGGGCCTCGACGCGCTCATCGACACCGTCGAACTCCTCGTCAGCGAACTCGTCACCAACGCGCTGCGGTACGGCGAGGGCGAGATACGGCTCCGGCTGCTGCGCGACCGCACCCTCGTCTGCGAGGTCTGGGACGCCGGGCTGGTCCAGCCGCGCCGCCGCCGCGCCAAGGACACCGACGAGGGCGGCCGCGGCCTCCAGCTCGTCGGGCTGCTCTCCGCCTCCTGGGGCTCGCGCCGCACCCCGCGCGGCAAGACCGTCTGGTTCGAGCTGGGCCTGCCCGACGGCGGGCCCTCGGCGGAACCCACCGTGGACCAGCTCCTCAGCATGTTCTAGGAGCCGCCGCGCCCACCGCCTCAGGCGGCCTTGAGCGCGGCCAGCCGGGCCGCGATCTCCGCCTCGTCGCCCAGCGCGTCCAGCTGCTCGAACTGCGCGTCCAGCGAGGACGCGGCCAGCTCCTGCTTGCCCAGCGCCCGCGCCTCCTCCCGGCGCACCTTGTCCTCGAAGCGGCTCAGCTCGCTCGTCGGGTCCATGACGTCGATGTTCTTCACCGCGTCCATCATCGTGTTCTGCGCCTGCGCCGACCTGGCCCGGGCGACCAGTTCGTCCCGCTTGGCCTGGAGCTCGACCAGCTTCGCCCGCATCTGGTCCAGCCCCGAGGTCAGCTTCCTCACGACCTCCGTCTGCGCGGCGATCGTCGGCTCGGCCGTCCGTGCCTCCTTCTCCGACTGGAGCTGGCGGCCGAGGGCCACCTTGGCGAGGTTGTCGAAGCGGTCCGCCTCCGCCGGCTGCCCGCCGGTCCGCAGCTCGTCCGCCTTCCGGCTGGCCGCCAGCGCCTTCCCGCCCCACTCGGCCGCCGCCGCCACGTCCTCGGCGTGGTCCTGCTCCATCAGCCGCAGGTTGCCGATGGTCGACGCCACGGCCTCCTCGGCCTCCGAGATGTTCGCCGAGTAGTCGCGGATCAGCTGGTCCAGCATCTTCTGGGGATCCTCCGCCTGGTCCAGGAGGGCGTGGATGTTCGCCTTGGCCAGCTGTGTGACCCGGCCGAGGACGGTCTGCTTGCTCATGGCACTGCTCCTTGGGGGAATCCTTGGGGAACGGATGACACCGGTGGATCGCGTGGAACTCAGAAGCGGCCGCCGCCGCCCCGCCGGCCGCGCGTGCCGCCGCCGCCGAAGCTGCCCGGCCCGCCGCCGAAACCTCCGCCCCCGAAACCGCCCCCATGTCCGCCCCCTCCTCTGCCGGAACCCCCGCCGAACAGCCCGCCGAGGATGATGCCGCCGAGCACGGCCCCGCCGAGCCCGCCGCCACCGTTCCCTCCCACTCCTGTTACACCGCCCAGGCCGTTCGGGTTCCCGTACCGGCGCACGTCCTGCTCCGCGAGCTCCTGCGCGCGCCGGGCGAGCGCGTCCGCCTGTCGCGCCTCCGCCAGCGCCGCCTGCGGCTCGTCCGCCGCCAGTGCCCGCGCCTTCTCCAGGCGCCGCTGGGCCTCCGCCAGACGGGTCCTGGCCTCGCTGCCCACCGCGCCCCGGTGCGTCTGGACGTAGTCCGAGGCCGCCCCCACCTCCGAACGGGCCGTCAGCAGCGCCTGCTCCAGGAGTGCGCGGGCCCGTGCGTCACCGGACTCGCGCTCCCGCGCGCCGGCCAGCGCGCCGTCCAGCGCCACGTCCGCCTCCTCGATCCGGCGCAGCGCGTCCAGGGGGTCGTACCGTCCCGCCCCCATCGCCCGCCGCACCTCCGCCGCCACCGACTCCGCGCGGGCGATCCGGCCCCGCAGGTCGCCCGTGGAGGCGCCCTCGCCGGTCCCTTCGAGGAGGCCGCGGGCCTCCGCCAGGTCGGCGTCCGTCTCGGTGAGCACGCCGGGCAGCCGGCCGACCGCCTCGGCCAGCTCCCGCGCCCGCCGGTCGACCGCCTCGATCAGCCGGGCCGCCTGGTCGACCGCGCCCTCCGCGGCCCGGACGTGCACCGCCGCGGAACCGCGGTCGCCGTCGTCGACGGACTGACGGGCCTGGTTGATGTGGGTGGTGGCGAAGACCAGCCGGTCCTTGGCCTGCTCGACGTCGCCGGCGACCGGCGAGGCCGCCGACTCCGTGTACCGCTCCCGCATCTCCGCCAGCGCCGCCTCGGCGCCGCCGACCCGGCCGGTCTGCTCGCGGAAGGCCGTCTCCACCGCGGCCAGCGCCTCGGGGGCGCTCCGTTCCAGGGCCCGCAGCCGGTCGAAGTCCTCGGTCTCCGCGTCGAGCCGGGCGTTCGCCTCGGCGCACCGGCGCAGGATCTCGTCGAGCAGGGAGCGCCGGGTGGCGTCGTCCTCGGGGAAGGAGTCGTCGAGCTTCTGCCGCAGCCGGAAGGAGGCGGTCAGCTGTTCCTTGGCGAAGGCCATGGCCTCCTCGAACGGCCGGGTGGCCTCCTCGCCGAACTGGGCGGTGGCGAAGCCCAGTTCCTCCTGGCTGGTGCGGACGGCGTCGTCGGTGGCGACCAGCGTCCGGCGGGCCTCGCCGTCCAGCTCCTCCAGGGAGGGCGGCGCGGGCCGTCCCCAGCCCTGTCCGCCGCCACCGCCGGGCGTGGTGCGGGTCGTGTTCCTGCGGCGCCTGCGGGTGTACGCGTACACCGCCACCGCCCCCGCGCCGCCGACGAGCGCGACCGGGAGGATCAGGTCGCTCCCGGAGGGGGAGCCGGCGCCGGAGCCGCCGGGGTCGGCGGGGCCGGGGGTGATCTCCGGTGCGGGGACGGGCCGGCCGGCGAGGACGGCGCCGTAGCCGTCGGCCGCGCCGATCGCGGCGCCCGCCCAGTCGTTCTGCCGCAGCGCGGGCTCGATCGCGGTCCTGGCCACGTCGTCGAGCTGCGCCTGGGTGAGCCGGGAGTCGGGGTCGGCGGAGTAGCCGTACCGCCGGTCGTGGGTGGCGACCGCGAGCAGCACGTCGTCGGGGCCGAGGCCGTTGCGTTCGGCGGTGGCGTCGGCCCAGTCCTGGCCGGAGCGGCCGGAGAAGTCCCGTACGTAGACCACGAAGAGCTGGAGCCGGCGCTCGTCGTAGAGCCGGTCGAGGGCCTCGACGACCTCGGGGCGCCGGTCGCGCAGCGCCCCCACCCGGTCGAGGATCTGCCCGTCGGTGGGGAGGACGACGGGGTCGTCGGCGCGGGCGCCGGTGGGCGCGACGAGCCACCACGCCGCCACCAGCATCGCGAGCAGGGCTCGGGTGGCTCTTCGGGTCACAAAGGGGAGGTTATGTACTGGTTTACGCCCCCGCGACCGGACGGACGCCCCGCGGAAACCGACCGCCGGGGCCGGGCGTCCCCCACAGAGTTGATCTCTACGGTGCTCTGGGGGCCGGTGTGGACGGACGATGGAAACGGAAGTGGCGCAAGGGGCGCTGGTGGGTCCTGGGGCTGGTGCTGCTCCTCGTCGTGCCCCCGCTCTTCGGCGCGCTCGCCCTGCGGGTCAGCTACGCGGGCGACCTCCGCGACGACGCGCGCACGCGCGGCAGGGACGCGTACTGGATCGGGCACGCGTGGGTGGACGGCAGGAGGAAGGACGCGGACCTGAAGGCCCTCGCCGAGCGGCTGAAGGGCACCGGGATCAAGGACCTGTACGTGCACGCGGGACCGCTCGAACACGACGGCACGCTGCCCGCCGCCCGGCACCCGCGCGCGCGGTGGCTGACCGACGGCATCCACCGCGTGCTGCCCGGCGTGCGCGTCCAGGCCTGGCTCGGCGACGTCCTCGCCAACGACGGGCCGGTCGGCCTGCGGCTCTCCGACCCCGCCTCCCGCGCGGCGGTCACGGCCTCCGCCCGCCAGGTCCTGGACGCCGGCTTCGACGGCGTCCACTTCGACCTGGAGCCGCTCCAGTCCGGCGACGCCGACTACCTGACGCTCCTGGACGACCTGGGGAGACTGACCCGGGCCCGGAAGGCGCCGCTCTCCGTCGCCGCCCACCAGATCGACCCGCTGCCGGGCGCGCACTCCGCGCTCGGTCTCTTCTCGGACCAGGGCAAGTGGTGGTCGCAGGAGTACTTCGGGGAGGTGGCGCGGCGGGTCGACCAGATCGCGGTCATGTCCTACGACACGTGGATGCCGCTGGAGAGCCTGTACGGCGGTTACGTCGCCCAGCAGACCTCCCTGGCGCTGGAGGTGACGCCGGAGACGACGGACCTGCTGATGGGGCTGCCCTTCTTCCACGAGGACGACCTGGGGCACCACGAGAACGCGGAGACCGTCGAGGCGGGGGTGCGGGGCGTCCGTCTCGGCCTCGGCCGCACCGACCCGGGCCGCGAGCGCTTCGGCGTCGCGCTCTACGTCGACTTCGCGGAGCGGCCGGGCGACTGGGCGGCCTACCGCTCGGGCTGGCTGCGCACGGGCTGACGGCCGGCCCGGCGACACCCGGGGGCGGGGCCTGTTGGGCCGCACGAGTGGGTTTGCCGGGCCCGTCGCCGTGTCGACGGGGACGCGTCCGTCGCGTGTCGTTCAGTGGGATGAGCAATACGTCTGATCATCTCCAAATGGCATGAAAACGGACGAAGGGGTAAAAGTCATGTCCCAGGTCGGCGCCCCCCAGGGGAGGACATGGACCGGTCCGGCCAGGAGTCCCCGCTCCCGGACACTCCGCTCCGTCGCCACCCTCACCACGGCGGCCCTCGCCGTCACCGTCCTCGCCGGATGCAGCTCCGACGGGGACGCCGGCGCCGCCCCCGCCGCCCAGGACAACGCGCCGACCGCGCGCGCCCTGGTCGGCGACGGCGGCACCCTGCGGTGGGCGGTGGACGCCCTGCCCGCCACCCTCAACGCCTTCCAGGCCGACGCCGACACCGCCACCGGCCGCGTCGCCGGCGCCGTCCTGCCCGCGCTGCACACCCTGGACGAGCGCGGCCGGCCCCGGCTCAACCCCGACTACCTGGAGACCGCCGAGGTCGTCGAGACCGAGCCCCGCCAGGTCGTCCTCTACAAGCTCAACCAGCAGGCCGTGTGGAGCGACGGCCGCGAGATCGGCGCCGCCGACTTCGTCGCCCAGTGGCGCGCCCTCAGCGGCCGCGACACCGCCTACTGGACCGCCCGCAACGCCGGCTACGAGCGCATCGAGAAGATCGAGAAGGGCAAGAACGACCTGGAGGTGCGGGTCACCTTCGCCAAGCCCTACGCCGACTGGCGCTCCCTCTTCACCCCGCTCTACCCGAAGCAGGTGATGGGCTCCCCGAACTCCTTCAACGACGGGGCGCGCACCGCCCTCAAGACCACCGCGGGACCGTTCCTGCTCGGCACGGTGAACCGGAAGACCGGCGACCTCACCCTCACCCGCAACCCCCGCTGGTGGGGCAAGCCCGCCAAGCTCGACAGCCTCGTCCTGCGCGCCGTCCCGCGCGCCGACCGGGAGGCCGCCCTCGCCGGCGGAAAGCTCGACCTCGCCGAGATCGACCGCTCCACCGCCGAGCGGATCGCCCTCGCCCTCAAGGACGCCGACGCGGGCCGCAACGGAGCCCAGGCCGCCCGGCTGCACGGCCCCGGCTCCTCGATCACCCCCGGCAAGGCCCTCAGGTCCTGGGCGCTCGCCCACGGCGAGGACGAGGAACTGGCCGGGGAGGTCAAGGCCGCCCGCGCCGAGAACAAGGCCGCCGCCGCCCGCTACGCCCAGGCCCAGGACACCCTCGCCGGCTACGTCGTCCGCAAGTCCCTGGAGCCCGCCTACACCCAGCTCTCCCTCAACGGCGAGTCCGGACCGCTCGCCGACGAGCGGGTCCGCCGCGCGGTCGCCCGCGCCATCGACCGCCGGGAACTCGCCGAATCGGTGCTCAAGCCGCTCGGGCTCCCCTCCGACCCGCCCGGCAGCCACCTCGCCCTGGCCGGTCAGGCCGCCTACGCCGACAGCAGCGACGCCCTCGGCGACCAGGACACCAAGGAGGCCCGCGCCCTCCTCGCCGACGCCGGCTGGGTCCCGGGCGGCGCGCAGAAGAAGCCCGCCGGCACCAAGGCCGGCGCCGAGGCCGAGACGAAGAAGGCCGGGACCGGGGCCGAGAAGGCCGGGGCCGGGACCGAGAAGGCCGAGACGGAGAAGGCCGGGGAGCGGGCGAAGGAGTCCGACTCCAAGAAGAAGGCCGAGCGGAGCGACACCGCCTCCGACGACGGCCTCTACATCGTCGGCGACGACAAGCCCGGCGAGCTCCGCGCCGCCCCCCGGATCGGCCCCGGCGGTCCCGAGACCGGCACCCGGGTCCTCGCCCCGGCCCCCGCCGCGGCCCGGGAGAGCGCCGCCCTCCTCGCCCGCGCCGAGGCCCTCGACACCGGCGCCCGCGCCGCCGTGGAGCCCGCGAACGCCAAGCCGGACAAGGGCGTCGCCGGCGCCTACGCCCCCCTGGGCAGCGCCGCCCCGGCCGCAGTCCCCGCCGCCTCCCAGGCCCTCGGCAAGGACGGTAAGGCGCTCAGCCTCCGCTTCGTCCTGCCCTCGGGCCCCGGCTCGGAGACGCTGCGGGCGGTCGGCGACCGGATCGTCCGGATGCTCGACGCGGTCGGGATCCGCACCGAGGTGACCAAGGTCTCCGACGAGAGCTTCTTCAAGGACCACGTCGCCTCGGGCGACTACGACCTGGCCCTCTACTCCTGGCCGGCCTCCGCCTACCCGGCGACCGACGCCCGGCCGATCTTCGCCAAGCCCGAGCCCGCCTCGGACGGCTCCCTGCTGGTCGAGCAGAACTACTCGCGCGTCGGCACGGACCGTATCGACCAGCTCTTCGACCAGGCGGCCGGCACCCTCGACGAGGAGGAGGCGGGCGATCTGATCCGTCAGGCCGACGCCCGGATCTGGGCCGCGGCCGGTTCCATCCCCCTGTACCAGCGTCCCCAGCTGGTCGCCGCACGCCAGGACGTGGTGAACGCCGGCGCCTGGGGCTTCGCCGCCCCCCGGTATCAGGACATCGGTTTCAAGAAGAGCGAAACGACCAAGGGTAGCCCGTCGAACGGCTGAAACGACAGGTCACAACCTCAGAAGCAGCTCAAGTTCCTTGCCCGCCGGTGGCCCCGGCGGGCAGGATCGCGTCGGCCCCTTGACCCGGACCGCATGATCTCCCCCACACCCTGAGACCCACCCTGAAACGTCCCAGTAGACCCTCTCGGATCGATCCGGGGAAGCCCCTTGCGCGGCGGCCCCGTACCATAGGACATAGCCGTGGCGCGTCCGCCCGGCGGGCGTAAGAGGAACTGACGCCGATTCCCACGATCCGAGAGAAGCGCAAGCCACCCATGCCCACGCGCCACGACATCCGTAACGTCGCCATCGTCGCCCACGTCGACCACGGCAAGACGACCATCGTCGACGCCATGCTCAAGCAGGCCGGTGCCTTCGCCGCCCACCAGCAGCTCGACGACCGCATGATGGACTCGAACGACCTGGAACGTGAGAAGGGCATCACGATCCTCGCCAAGAACACGGCGGTGAAGTACCACCCCAAGGACGGCGGGGCCCCGATCACGATCAACATCATCGACACCCCCGGCCACGCCGACTTCGGTGGCGAGGTCGAGCGCGGTCTCTCGATGGTGGACGCGGTCGTCCTCCTGGTGGACGCCTCCGAGGGTCCGCTCCCGCAGACCCGGTTCGTGCTGCGCAAGGCCCTCCAGCAGCGCAAGCCCGTCATCCTCTGCATCAACAAGACGGACCGCCCGGACTCCCGGATCGACGAGGTCGTCAACGAGACCTACGACCTCTTCCTCGACCTGGACGCCGACGAGGACCAGATCGAGTTCCCGATCGTCTACGCCTGCGGCCGTGACGGCATCGCCTCGCTGACCAAGCCGGAGGACGGCACGGTCCCGCAGGACTCCGAGAACCTGGAGCCGTTCTTCTCCACGATCCTGGAGCACGTCCCGGCCCCGGTGTACGACGAGGAGGCGCCGCTCCAGGCCCACGTCACCAACCTGGACGCCGACAACTTCCTCGGCCGCATCGCGCTGCTCCGCGTCGAGCAGGGCGAGCTGCGCAAGGGCCAGACGGTCGCGTGGATCAAGCGGGACGGCTCCGTCTCCAACGTCCGCATCACCGAGCTGATGATGACCGAGGCGCTCACCCGCAAGCCCGCCGAGGTCGCCGGCCCCGGTGACATCTGCGCCGTCGCCGGTATCCCCGACATCATGATCGGCGAGACCCTGGCCGACCCGGAGAACCCGATCGCGCTGCCGCTGATCACGGTCGACCAGCCGGCCATCTCCATGACCATCGGCACCAACACCTCGCCGCTCGTCGGCCGTGGCGGCACCGGCAAGGGCGCGGAGGCCAAGTCCGCGGTCAAGGACCGCAAGGTCACCGCCCGCCAGGTGAAGGACCGCCTGGACCGCGAGCTGATCGGCAACGTCTCGCTCCGCGTCCTGGAGACCGAGCGTCCGGACGCCTGGGAGGTCCAGGGCCGTGGTGAGCTCGCGCTCGCCATCCTGGTCGAGCAGATGCGCCGCGAGGGCTTCGAGCTCACCATCGGCAAGCCGCAGGTCGTCACCAAGGAGGTCGACGGCAAGATCCACGAGCCCGTCGAGCGCCTCACGGTCGACGTGCCCGAGGAGCACATGGGCGCCGTCACCCAGCTCATGGGCGTCCGCAAGGGCCGCATGGACAACATGTCGAACCACGGCTCCGGCTGGGTCCGCATGGAGTTCGTCGTCCCGTCCCGCGGCCTGATCGGCTTCCGTACGGAGTTCCTCACCAACACCCGTGGCACGGGCATCGCCCACTCCATCCACGAGGGCCACGAGCCGTGGTTCGGCCAGCTCCAGACCCGTAACAACGGCTCGCTGGTCGCCGACCGCGCCGGCGCGGTCACCGCCTTCGCGATGACCAACCTCCAGGAGCGCGGCGTCCTGTTCACCGACCCCGGCACCGAGGTGTACGAGGGCATGATCGTCGGCGAGAACTCGCGCTCCGACGACATGGACGTGAACATCACCAAGGAGAAGAAGCTCACGAACATGCGGTCCTCGTCGGCCGACTCGTTCGAGGCGATCGTCCCGCCGCGCAAGCTCTCCCTGGAGCAGTCCCTGGAGTTCTGCCGCGACGACGAGTGCGTCGAGGTGACCCCGGAGGCCGTCCGCATCCGCAAGGTCGTCCTGGACCAGAAGGAGCGCAGCCGCTCCGCCTCGCGCGCCAAGAACGCCTGAGGCGAGCCCGGCAGAGCCGGGAACCGCCGCACCGAGAACGGCTGAGCCGCATCTCACACCAAGGGCCTGGCCACTCGCACAATGTGCGAGTGG
>NZ_JBHTST010000093.1:0-33123 GCF_042794995.1 Streptomyces sp. NPDC056503 | reverse complement strand
GGGGCGACCCGGGGGGCCCCCCCCTCCTCCGGGGGGCCCCTGGGCGGTGTCTCCGGCCCCCCCGGAACCGGGGGGGGGCCCCCCCCCCCCCCGGGGGGTGCGCCCCACCGGCCGTTCCGTGTGCCGACGCGGAGCGTCAGGCGGGGGTGCCGCCGCCCAGGTGGTGGACGCGGACCATGTTGGTGGTGCCGGGGACGCCGGGGGGCGAGCCGGCGGTGATGACCATGGTGTCGCCCTCGTTGTGGCGCTGGAGCTTCAGGAGCTCGGCGTCGACGAGGTCGACCATGGCGTCGGTGTTGTCGACGAAGGGGACGAGGAAGGACTCGACGCCCCAGCTCAGGGTGAGCTGGTTGCGGGTGCCCTCGTCCGTGGTGAAGGCCAGGATCGGCTGCGCGGTGCGGTAGCGCGAGAGGCGGCGGGCGGTGTCGCCGGACTGGGTGAAGGCGATCAGCGCCTTGCCGTCGAGGAAGTCGGCGATCTCGCAGGCCGCGCGGGCGACGGAGCCGCCCTGGGTACGCGGCTTCTTGCCGGGGACCAGGGGCTGGAGGCCCTTGGAGAGGAGCTCCTCCTCGGCCGCGGTGACGATCTTCGACATCGTCTTGACGGTCTCGATCGGGTAGGCGCCGACCGAGGACTCGGCGGAGAGCATGACCGCGTCCGCGCCGTCCAGGATCGCGTTGGCGACGTCGCTCGCCTCGGCGCGGGTCGGACGGGAGTTGGTGATCATCGACTCCATCATCTGGGTGGCGACGATGACCGGCTTGGCGTTGCGGCGACACATCTCGACGAGGCGCTTCTGCACCATCGGGACCCGCTCCAGCGGGTACTCGACGGCGAGGTCGCCGCGGGCGACCATGACGGCGTCGAAGGCGGCGACGACCTCGGCCATGTTCTCGACGGCCTGCGGCTTCTCGACCTTGGCGATGACGGGGACCCGACGGCCTTCCTCGTCCATCACCTTGTGGACGTCCTTGACGTCGGCGGCGTCGCGGACGAAGGAGAGGGCGACCATGTCGCAGCCCATCCGGAGGGCGAAGCGGAGGTCCTCGACGTCCTTCTCGGAGAGGGCCGGGACGTTGACCGCCGCACCGGGCAGGTTGATGCCCTTGTGGTCGGAGATGACACCGCCCTCGATGACGACGGTCTTGACCCGGGGGCCCTCGACCTCGACGACCCGCAGCTCGACGTTGCCGTCGTTGATGAGGATCTGGTCGCCCTTGGAGACGTCGCCGGGGAGGCCCTTGTAGGTGGTGCCGCAGATGGACTTGTCGCCGGGGACGTCCTCGACGGTGATGGTGAACTCGTCCCCGCGGACCAGCTCGACCGGTCCCTCAGCGAAGGTCTCCAGACGGATCTTGGGGCCCTGGAGGTCGGCGAGCACACCGACGGCGCGGCCGGTGTCGGCGGCGGCCTTGCGGAGGCGGTCGTACCGCTCCTGGTGCTCTGCCTGGGTCCCGTGGCTCATGTTGAAACGGGCCACGTTCATACCGGCCTCGATGAGAGCCTTCAGCTGCTCGTACGAGTCGACGGCGGGGCCCAGTGTGCAGACGATTTTGGAACGGCGCATGAGGCGGATCCTATCGGTTTGTTTCACTGCGGAATATTCCGGCTGGCGGAAAGTACAAATGGGCGCGGGTCCGCTCAGGCGTTTGTCGTTCGAGTAACTTTTCCGCCCGTGCTTTCGTGCGCGTTTTCGCCCGCGTTTCGACCGGTCAGGGCGAAGGTCTGACGGGCGATCTCCAGCTCCTCGTCGGTGGGCACCACGGCCACCGCGACCCGGGCGTACTCGGGAGAGATCAGCCGCGGTTCGCCGGAGCGCACGGCGTTGAGGTCGGCGTCCACCGCGAGGCCCAGTTCCTCCAGGCCGGCGATCGCCGCCTCCCGTACCGGCGCCGCGTTCTCGCCCACGCCGGCGGTGAAGACGACCGCGTCGACCCGGCCGAGGACCGCGTAGTACGCGCCGATGTACTTCTTCAGGCGGTGGATGTAGATGTCGAAGGCGAGCGCGGCCCGCTCGTCGCCCTCGTCGACCCGGCGCCGGATCTCGCGCATGTCGTTGTCACCGCAGAGGCCGACGAGCCCGGAGCGCTTGTTGAGCAGGACGTCGATCTCGTCGGCGTCCATGCCCGCCACCCGCTTGAGGTGGAAGGTGACGGCCGGGTCGATGTCGCCGGAGCGGGTGCCCATGACCAGGCCCTCCAGCGGGGTCAGGCCCATCGAGGTGTCCACGCAGCGGCCGCCGCGGACCGCCGAGGCGGAGGCGCCGTTGCCGAGGTGGAGCACGATCACGTTCACCTCCTCGGGCTCCTTGCCGAGCAGCTTCGCCGTCTCCCGGGAGACGTACGCGTGCGAGGTGCCGTGGAAGCCGTAGCGGCGGATCCGGTGGGCGTCGGCGGTCTCCACGTCGATCGCGTACCGCGCCGCCGACTCCGGCATTGTGGTGTGGAAGGCGGTGTCGAAGACGGCGACCTGCGGCAGGTCGGGGCGCATCGCCATCGCCGTGCGGATGCCGAGCAGGTTCGCCGGGTTGTGCAGCGGCGCCACCGGCACGAGGCGTTCGATCTCGGCGAGCACCTCCTCGTCGATGACAGTCGGCCGGGTGAACCGCAACCCGCCGTGCACCACCCGGTGGCCGATCGCGGCCAGTTCGGGGGAGTCCATGCCGAGCCCGTCCGCCTCCAGCTCCTCGGCGACCGCCTTCAGGGCCGCCGCGTGGTCGGGGATGGGGCCGGTCCGCTCGCGCTGCGCGCCTCCGCCGCCCTGGAGCGGAGTGTGGGCGAGCCGGGAGGTGCCCTCGCCGATCCGCTCGACGAGCCCCTGCGCGAGCCGGCTGCCGTCGCCCATGTCGAGGAGCTGGTACTTCACCGACGAGGAGCCGGAGTTGAGGACGAGGACGCGGGTGGGGGTGCCGGTCATGCGGGGAGCTCCTGAGCCGGGGTCGGGACCTGGGACTGGATCGCCGTGATGGCGACCGTGTTGACGATGTCGCTGACGAGGGCGCCGCGCGAGAGGTCGTTGACCGGCTTGCGCAGGCCCTGGAGGACCGGTCCCACGGCGACGGCGCCGGCCGAGCGCTGGACCGCCTTGTAGGTGTTGTTGCCGGTGTTGAGGTCGGGGAAGATCAGCACGGTCGCCTGGCCGGCCACCTCCGACTCCGGCAGCTTGGTGGCCGCCACGGAGGGCTCCACGGCCGCGTCGTACTGGATCGGGCCCTCGATCCGCAGCTCCGGGTGGGCGTCGCGGACCAGCTTGGTCGCCTCGCGCACCTTGTCGACGTCGGCGCCGGAGCCCGAGGTGCCGGTGGAGTACGAGAGCATCGCGATCCGCGGCTCGACGCCGAAGCGGGCCGCGGTGGCCGCCGACTGCACGGCGATGTCCGCGAGCTGCTCGGCGTCCGGGTCCGGGTTGACCGCGCAGTCGCCGTAGACGAGCACCTTGTCGGCCAGGCACATGAAGAAGACCGAGGAGACGATCGACGCCTCGGGCTTGGTCTTGATGATCTCGAAGGCGGGGCGGATGGTCGCGGCCGTGGAGTGGACCGAGCCGGAGACCATGCCGTCGGCGAGCCCCTCCTGGACCATCAGGGTGCCGAAGTAGTTCACGTCCGCGACGACGTCGTACGCGAGCTCCACCGTGACGCCCTTGTGGGCCCGCAGGGCCGCGTACTGCTCGGCGAAGACGTCCCGCAGCTCGGAGGTCTGCGGGTCGATCAGCTGGGTGTCGCGCAGGTCGACGCTGAGGTCGGCGGCCTTCTTGCGGATGGCCTCGACGTCGCCGAGGAGGGTGAGGTCGCAGACGTCCCGGCGGAGCAGCACGTCGGCGGCGCGCAGCACCCGCTCCTCGCTGCCCTCGGGGAGCACCACCCGGCGCCGGTCGGCCCGGGCCTGTTCGAGGAGCTCGTGCTCGAACATCATCGGGGTGACCCGGCCGCTGGGCGCCACCGAGATCCGCTTGAGCAGGTCGGCGGTGTCCACGTGCCGCTCGAAGAGGCCGAGCGCGGTCTCCGCCTTGCGCGGGGTGGCCGCGTTGAGCTTGCCCTCCAGGGCGAAGAGCTCCGCGGCGGTGGGGAAGCTGTTGCCGGCCACGGAGATCACCGGGGTGCCGGGCGCGAGCCGGGCCGCCAGGGTGAGGATCTCGTCGCTGGGCCGCTCGTCCAGGGTGAGCAGGACGCCCGCGATCGGGGGCGTACCGGCCGAGTGGGCGGCGAGCGCGCCGACGACCAGGTCGGCGCGGTCGCCGGGGGTGACGACCAGGCAGCCGGGGGTCAGCGCGTTGAGGAAGTTCGGCAGCATCGCGCCGCCGAAGACGAAGTCCAGGGCGTCGCGGGCGAGCCCGGCGTCGTTGCCGAGGACGACGGTCGCGCCGAGCGCGTGGGTGATCTGGGCGACGGTCGGCGCGGCGAGGGCCGGCTCGTCGGGGAGGACGTAGCAGGGGACGGGGAGCCGGGCGGCCAGCCGTTCGGCGATGGCCTCGCGGTCCTCGCCCGTCACCCGGTTGACGACCATCGCGAGGACGTCGCAGCCGAGGCCGTCGTAGGCGCGGAAGGCGTTGCGCGCCTCGGCCCGCACGGACTCGGCGGTCTGGCCCTTGCCGCCGACGACCGGGATGACGGAGGCGCCGAACTCGTTCGCCAGGCGGGCGTTGAGCGCCAGTTCGTCGGGGACCTGGGTGCCGGCGAAGTCGGTGCCGAGGACGAGGACGACCTCGTAGTCGCGGGCGACCGCGTGGAAGCGGTCGACCAGCCGGGAGAGGAGCTCGTCGGTGCCCTGCTCGGCCTGGAGGGCGGAGGCCTCGTGGTAGTCCATGCCGTAGACCGTCGACGGGTCCTGGGTGAGCCGGTAGCGGGTGCGGAGCAGGTCGAAGAGCCGGTCGGGGCCGTCGTGCACCAGTGGACGGAACACCCCCACCCGGTCCACCTGTCGGGTGAGGAGCTCCATGACTCCCAGCTCGACGACCTGGCGGCCGTCCCCGCGGTCGATCCCGGTCACGTACACACTGCGCGTCACGCCGCGGTCTCCTGTCCAGTCCTGCGGAAGGGGCCCGTCCCGTGGAAGGGCCGTCCTGCGCGAGGGCCCGGCCCGTCCTCGGGGCCCGGCCCTCGCCCTGCGTCAACCCCCGGTACTGAAAAGGCACCGACAGGGTGGCATTACCCCCTTGACAATACCTCTGCACCTGGGTAGACCGCCCGCCGTACGAAGGCCCCTCTCCAGGGGACGAAAGACCCCCGGACGGACCCGTTCCCGGCACGCGCGGAGCGGCGGCGAACGGCCCGGACGCGTCCGGCGTGTGAGAATCGAAACGGCTCAAACGGACCGCGACCGAGCAGGAGACACAGCACGATGCGCATCGGAGTTCTCACCGCAGGCGGCGACTGCCCCGGCCTGAACGCAGTGATCCGGTCGGTCGTGCACCGGGCCGTGACCAACTACGGGGACGAGGTCATCGGCTTCGAGGACGGCTACGCCGGGCTCCTCGACGGGCGCTACCGCCCCCTCGACCTCAACGCCGTCAGCGGCATCCTCGCCCGCGGCGGCACCATCCTCGGCTCCTCCCGCCTGGAGCGCGACCGCTTCGCCGCCGCCTGCGACAACGCCAAGGAGCTCGTCGAGAAGAGCGGCTTCGACGCCCTCATCCCGATCGGCGGCGAGGGCACCCTGACCGCCGCCCGGATGCTCTCCGACGCCGGCGTGCCCGTCGTCGGCGTCCCCAAGACCATCGACAACGACATCTCCTCCACCGACCGCACCTTCGGCTTCGACACCGCCGTCGGCGTCGCCACCGAGGCCATGGACCGGCTGAAGACCACCGCCGAGTCCCACCAGCGGGTCATGGTCGTCGAGGTGATGGGCCGTCACGCCGGCTGGATCGCGCTGGAGTCGGGCATGGCCGGCGGCGCCCACGGCATCTGCCTGCCCGAGCGCCCCTTCCACCCGGACGACCTGGTCAAGATGGTCGAGGAGCGCTTCGCCCGCGGCAAGAAGTTCGCCGTCATCTGCGTCGCCGAGGGCGCCCACCCCGTCGAGGGCACGATGGACTACGGCAAGGGCGAGATCGACCAGTTCGGCCACGAGCGCTTCCAGGGCATCGGAACCGCCCTCGCCTACGAGCTGGAGCGGCGGCTCGGCAAGGAGGCCCGCCCGGTCATCCTCGGCCACGTCCAGCGCGGCGGCACGCCCACCGCGTACGACCGGGTCCTCGCCACCCGCTTCGGCTGGCACGCGGTGGAGGCCGTGCACCGCGGCGAGTTCGGCAACATGACCGCGCTGCGCGGCACCGACGTGAAGATGGTGCCGCTCGCCGAGGCCGTCACCCGGCTCAAGACGGTCCCGGCGGACCGGATCCGCGAGGCCGAGTCGGTCTTCTGACGGATCGGTCTTCCGGCGGGTCGGTCTTCCGGCGGGTCGGTCCCGGCGGGGCCGCCTTCCGGCGGATCGGTTCCGGTGGGGCAGTCTTTCGGCGGGTCGGTTCCGGTGGGGCAGTCTTTCGGCGGGTCGGTTCCGGTGGGTCGGTCTTCCGCGGACGGCCCCGGCCCGCTCCGGCCGCTCTTCGCGACACGACGACGGAGGTCCCGCACGGCGGGACCTCCGTCACGTCTTCTCCCGGCCCTACAGCCCGACCGCGGCCCAGAAGTGCTCGTTGACCGACTCCAGGTACGCCCGGCCCTCGTCGCCCGTCGCGCCCGAGGCGCCCCAGCTGGAGGTCGCCGCCATGTGGGCGTGGTACTCCGCGTGCAGCCGCGCGAGGGCCGGCTCCACCACCCGCTTGGGCAGCGGCAGCATCCGCACCGCCGGCTTCACGTACGCCTGCCAGCGGGTCGTCGCCGCGTCCCGCAGCAGCTCCGCGAGCCGCTCGTCGCCGCCGGTCGCGGTGATCAGGGCCCGCGGGCCGAGTCCCAGGACCTCGGCGAGCGCGGCCGTCTGCCGCTCGGTGCCCTTCCAGCCGCCCTCGTCCTCCATCCGGGCGTACGCGTGCGCCGCGACGCCCACCCGCCGGGCCAGCTCCTCCACGGAGAGCCCGCGCGCCACCCGGTGCTCGCGCAGGGTGGAGGCGACGGCGATCAGATCGGCCGGCGAGCACCACAGGACGCCCGCGAGGGCGGTCAGCTCCTGCTCGCTCGGCACGAGGGTGCCGCGCTCCCAGGCGGCGACGGTGTCGGGGGCGACGGGCAGGCCGTACTGGGCCCGCAGGCCGTATGCGACATGGGCGGGCGCCATGCCGAGCCCCTGCCGCAGGCGGCGCGCGGCCGGGGCGTCGAAGGGGGGAGAGGGATGGTGCACCCGGCCACGGTAGGCCCGAATGGCCGAATCTGGCTACGGTGCGTTCATATGAGGCCACGGCCTGTAGGAACGTCGGAACCCGCCGGTAATGGCCGGTAATCGGAGCGTGACATCCGGTGAACGGGTGCGGGCTCCGTCTTCGGTGCTTTTCGGGCGGTACGTGCTCCGCCGTCGGCGCTTCCCGGAGCGCGCGGGCGCGGCTCCGAAGGCTCCGGCCGCCCGGGGCCCGGCGGCCCGGGAGGAGTCCGGGACCCGGACGGGCGGCTCAGTGGGTGCTTTCGCGCCAGCGGTACTGGAGCTCGGGGCGCCCGATCTGGCCGTACTGCGGGGCGCGGACCGCACGGCCCTCGGTGACCAGGTGCTCCAGATAGCGGCGGGCGGTGATCCGCGAGATCCCCACCGCGACGCCCGCCTCGGCCGCGGTCAGCCCGTCCGGCGCCTCCCGCAGGCTGCGGGTGACCGCCTCCAGGGTCGGGCCGCTCAGCCCCTTCGGCAGGGTGGCCGGCTGCGGGGCGCGCAGCGCGGCGAGCGCCCGGTCGACCTCGTCCTGCCCGGACGCCTCCCCGGCCGCGCCCCGGAACTCGGCGTACCGCGTCAGCCGGTCCCGCAGCGTCGCGAAGGCGAAGGGCTTGAGGACGTACTGGACGACCCCGAGCGACACCCCCTCGCGCACCACCGCCAGATCCCGCGCCGAGGTCACCGCGATGACGTCCGCCGCGTGCCCGGCGGCCCGCAGCGCCCGCAGCAGCGCCAGCCCGTGGCCGTCGGGAAGGTAGAGGTCGAGCAGGATCAGGTCGACGGGGACCCGGTCGAGCAGCCGCACCGCCGCCGCCCGCGAGTGCGCCACCCCCACCACCCGGAACCCCTCCACCCGGCCCGCGTACAGCGCGTGCGCGTCGGCGGCGACGGGATCGTCCTCGACCACCAGGACCCGGATCTCCTGCGGCCCGCTCACGCGGCACCGCCGTCGGACCGACGGACGGCGCGAGGCCCGCCGTCCCGGGGGAGACCGGCACCGCCCGCGCCCGCGCCCGCGCCCGCGCCCGCGCCGGACCCGGCACCAGAAGCGGCATCGGACCCGGCCCCGGCACCAGAAGCGGCATCGGCGCCGGACCCGGCGCCGGCCGTGTCGGCGGCCCGTCGCGGCCGTGGGGGTGCGCCGCCGGGCCTCGGGTCTCCGTTCCGGGGGAGGCCGGTCCCGTCGGTGGCGGGCGTCGGCGCGGGAGCCTTCGTCGCGCGGGGGGGCAGCGGGACCCGGACCGTGAAGCGGGCGCCGCCGGTCGGGGTCTCGGCGACGGTGAGGGTGCCGGAGGCGCGGGTGACGGCCTGGCGGACCAGGGCCAGGCCGAGGCCGCGGCCAGGGCCCCTGGTGGACCAGCCGCGGCCGAGGACCGCGTCCCGGTCGGCGGGGTGGACGCCGGGGCCGCTGTCGTCGACCCGGAGCAGCAGCTCGCCGTCGCCCGCGCGGGCCGCGACCGTGACGGTCACGCGCGCGTGCGGGGTCCCGCCGGCCGCCTCCACCGCGTTGTCGACGAGGTTGCCCAGGACCGTGACGAGGTCCCTGGGCTCCAGGGCCGGCGGGAGCAGCCCGTCGTCGATCCGGCTGTCCTCGGTGAGGACCAGCTCCACGCCCCGCTCGTTGGCCTGGGCGGCCTTGCCGAGCAGCAGGGCCGCGAGGACCGGTTCGCCGACCGCGTCCACCACCCGGTCGGTGAGCGCCTGTGCCAGCTCCAGCTCGGCCGTCGCGAACTCCACCGCCTCGGCCACGCGCCCGAGTTCGATGAGCGAGACCACCGTGTGGAGCCGGTTCGCCGCCTCGTGGGCCTGCGAGCGCAGCGCCTCCGTGAAACCGCGCTGGGAGTCCAACTCGCCGGAGAGCGACTGGAGTTCCGTCCGGTCCCGGAGCGTCACCACGGTGCCGCGCCGCTCCCCGCCCACCACCGGGCGGGTGTTGACGACCAGCACCCGCTCGTCGGTCAGATGGGTCTCGTCCACCCGGGGCTCCGAGGAGAGCAGCGCCCCGGTCAGCGGCGCCGGAAGGCCGAGGTCCGCCGCCGAGCGGCCGATCACCCCGTCGTCCAGGCCGAGCAGTTCGCGCGCCCCGTCGTTGATGAGCGCGATCCTGCGCCGCCCGTCGAGCATCACCAGTCCCTCCCGTACCGCGTGCAGCGCCGCCTCGTGGTAGTCGTGCATCCGGCTCAGCTCGGTGGCGTTCATCCCGTGGGTGTGCCGCCGCAGCCGCGCGTTGATCACGTACGTACCGGCGCCCCCGAGCGCGAGCGCCGCGCCCGCCATCCCGAGCAGCGCGGTCACCTGCTCCCGCACCTGCGCGCTGATCCGCTCGATGGTGATGCCGGCGCTGACCAGGGCGACCACCCGCCCGTCGGCGAGGACCGGGGTGACCGTCCGGACCGACGGGCCGAGGATCCCGAGGTGGGTCTCCGAGAAGGTCTCGCCGCGCAGCGCCGGCTCGATGTGGCCCAGGTAGTGGCGGCCGATCTGGTCGGGCTCGGGGTGCGTCCACCGGGTGCCGTCCGGCGCCATGATCACCACGAAGGCCACGTCCGCCCGCCGGCGCAGCTCCTCCGCGTACGGCTGGAGCGTGGCGGACGGCTCGGCCGAGCGGGCGGCGGTCACCACGGAGGGCGAGCCGGCGACCGCCGTCGCGGTGGCCGTGGACTGCCGTCGCGCGGTCTCCTCGGCCTGCGCCCGGTCCGTGACGTACGCGAAGACCGCGCAGCCCGCCACGACCGCGGCCATCAGCACGACCTGCATCGCGAAGAGCTGGCCGGCCAGGCTGCGGGGCCGTGGCCGGGGGAGGGGGCGGAGGAGCGGGAGACGCATGCGAGCAAGTGTGCACGCCGGGATTTGCTCCGGGGCATTGCGTTCCCGAATCGTGCCCTTGCCGCAGGCCGGGCCCGCGCCCGCCCCGGGGACCGGTGACGTTTCGGCCATGAACGAAACGCACGCAACGGTGACCCCGGTCACAGGCTGATGGATAGTCGCGGAGTCCACCGGGACGTGGACACCCCATCAGCGCGAGGAGGACCCCGTGGCCGCACGCCGGGACCGTACCCACTATCTGTATCTGGCCGTGATCGGCGCCGTCCTGCTCGGCATCGGCGTCGGCTTCCTCGCCCCGGGCGTGGCCGTCGAGCTGAAGCCGCTGGGCACCGGCTTCGTGAACCTCATCAAGATGATGATCTCGCCGATCATCTTCTGCACGATCGTCCTGGGCGTCGGCTCGGTCCGCAAGGCCGCCAAGGTCGGCGCCGTCGGCGGCCTCGCGCTCGGCTACTTCCTGGTGATGTCGACCGTCGCACTCGCGATCGGCCTCCTCGTCGGCAACCTCCTGGAGCCCGGTTCCGGCCTCCACCTCACCAAGGAGCTGGCCGAGGCCGGCGCCAAGCAGGCGGAGGGCGCGAGCGAGGGCACCGCCGACTTCCTGCTCGGGATCATCCCGAAGACCCTCGTCTCCGCCTTCACCGAGGGCGAGGTCCTCCAGACCCTGCTCGTCGCCCTCCTCGCGGGCTTCGCGCTCCAGGCGATGGGCTCGGCCGGCGAGCCGGTGCTCCGCGGCATCGGCCACATCCAGCGGCTGGTCTTCCGCATCCTCTCCATGATCATGTGGGCGGCCCCGGTCGGCGCCTTCGGCGCCATCGCCGCGGTGGTCGGCGCGACCGGCCTCGACGCCCTGAAGTCGCTCGCCGTCATCATGATCGGCTTCTATCTGACCTGTGCCCTCTTCGTCTTCGTCGTCCTCGGCGCGCTGCTCCGGCTGGTCGCCGGGGTCAACATCTGGTCCCTCCTGAAGTACCTGGGCCGCGAGTTCCTGCTGATCCTCTCGACCTCCTCCTCCGAGTCGGCGCTGCCCCGCCTGATCGCGAAGATGGAGCACCTCGGCGTCTCCAAGCCGGTCGTCGGCATCACCGTCCCCACCGGCTACTCCTTCAACCTCGACGGCACCGCCATCTACCTCACGATGGCCTCGCTCTTCGTCGCCGAGGCGATGGGCGACCCGCTCTCGATCGGCGAGCAGATCTCCCTCCTCGTCTTCATGATCATCGCCTCGAAGGGCGCCGCCGGCGTCACCGGCGCCGGCCTCGCCACCCTCGCCGGCGGCCTCCAGTCGCACCGCCCGGACCTGGTCGACGGCGTCGGCCTGATCGTCGGCATCGACCGCTTCATGAGCGAGGCCCGCGCCCTCACCAACTTCGCGGGCAACGCCGTCGCCACCGTCCTCGTCGGCACCTGGACGAAGGAGATCGACCGGACGCGGGTGACCGAGGTCCTGGCGGGGAAGTTCCCCTTCGACGAGAAGACCCTCGTCGACGATCACACCGGCCACGCCGACCACGCCCCGGCCGCCGACCCCGCGGCCGTACCGGACCAGCGCGACCAGGGCGAGGAGCGTGCCCGGGCCGGCGTCTGACCTACCCGAACCTCCTCCCGGGACCCGGGCCTTGAGCCGGATCCGGGCACCGGGAGGAACTCGCCCCGCGCGGAACGCCCTTGACACGGTCAAGGGCGTTCCGCCGAGAAGGGGGCTCCTCGCGTCGCGTGTCGGTCCGCGCTGGAAAGCGGAGGTATGGAGGCAAGAGGGCGGTAGGGACGGCAGTCGCCTCTCGACTTCGACGCCCCGGTCATCGAAGAATTCCGCATCCACGCCGGACGCCTCGGCGGCCCCTTCGAGGGCCGGGTGCTCCTTCTCCTCACCACCACCGGCGCCAGGTCCGGAAAAGAACACACCACCCCGCTCGGATGCGCCGAGGACGGCGACCGGCTTCTCGTCGTCGGTCCGGCCGGCGACTCCGATTCGCGTACGAGGAGGCGGAGGTCGTCCCCCTGTCGAGGGCGGCGGCCGGGATTCCGTGACGGCGCCCTTGCCCTGACGTCGGCGTCAACGCGTACGTTCGTCGTCATGCGCATCGGAGAACTGGCCGAGCGGGCCGGGACGACCACGCGGACCCTGCGGTACTACGAGTCGCGTGGCCTCCTGCCCGCCCGGCGTACGGAGCGGGGGCACCGCACCTACGACGAGAGCGACCTCCGGCTGCTCCGCGAGATCCGGACCCTCCAGGACTTCGGGTTCGGACTGGAGGAGACCCGGCCGTTCGTCGACTGCCTGCGGGCCGGCCACCCGGCGGGGGACTCGTGTCCCGCGTCGGTCGCCGTCTACCGCCGCAAGCTCGACGAACTGGACGCACTGCTCGGCCGGCTCCGGGAGGTGCGCGACCAGGTGGCCGTCCAGCTGCTGCGGGCCGAGGCCGATCTGCCCACGGGCCCGGCCCCCCGGTGCGAGCTCGGCACGGAGACGACAGGGAGCACGGAGGAGTGACGGAGAGGGAGATGACGACGAACCCCACGGGCACGACCCCCGCCACGGGCACGACCCCCGCCACGGCCGCGGCGAGCGCCGCGGTGACCGGGGCGGGCGCCGGGGTGACGGAGACGAGCGACGCGGACTTCGCGACGGACGTCCTCTCGGCGGGGCCGCCGGTCCTGGTGCAGTTCACGGCCGCCTGGTGCGGCCCCTGTCGCCAGCTGAAGCCGGTGCTGGCCGCGCTCGCGGCGGAGGAGGCGGGCAGGCTGCGGGTGGTCGAGATCGACGTGGACCGCAACCCCGCCACCACCCTCCGCTACGGCGTCCTGGCCACCCCCACCCTGATGGTCTTCCGGGACGGAGAGCCGGTGAAGTCCATGGTCGGCGCCCGCCCGAAGCGGCGTCTGGGGGAGGAGCTGGCGGACGTCCTGGACTGAGCCGGGGCACGGGACCGGGGCGGTCCGCCCGGGCGGGCGGTCGACCCGGCGACGGGCGCGTCCGGCGCCCGGGGTGCTTGACCTTCCCCGCGGTGTTGACGATACGATACGTCTCGTCTTGCCATCGGTCGGGAGGAGAGCGGCATGGCGCGCGAACGGTATGTGGACGTCGAGCCCGGCGTACGGCTCTGGGTCGAGGAGCACGGGGACCCCGGCCTGCCCCCGCTGCTCCTCGTCATGGGCGCGCAGGCGTCCGGGCTGACCTGGCCCGACGGGCTGGTGGAGCCGCTCGCCGCCGCCCACCGGGTGATCCGGTACGACCACCGGGACACCGGCCGCTCCACCTGGGCCTTCGACGAGAGGCCCTACCCCCTGGCCCGGCTCGCCGAGGACGCGGTCGCCGTCCTGGACGCGTTCGGCGTCGAGCGGGCCCACGTGGTCGGCATGTCGCTGGGCGGGCTGCTCACCCAGCTGCTGATCGCCGACCACCCTGACCGGCTGCTCAGCGCGACCGTCATCGGCACCGCCGCGCTCAGCACCACCCCGTACACCGCCCCCGACGGGACCCGGATCCCGGTCGAGGAGCTGCCCGGACCCTCCGCCGATCTCCTGGGGCTGTGGTCCCGCCCTGCGGAGGAGCGGGACCTGGAGGGGGAGCTGGACGACCGGGTCGCGCACTGGCGGGCCCTGGCCGGCGGCGTCCTCCCCTTCGACCCGGAGTGGTTCCGCGCGCAGGAACGCCGGATCGTCGCCCACACCGGGCACCACGCCCCCGGCACCGCCCACGCCCGCGCCGACGCCTCCGGCCTCGTCCGCACCGAACGGCTCGCCGCCACCGGGGTCCCCACCCTGGTCGTCTCCGCCCCGGCCGAGCCGGTCGCCCCGCCGCCGCACGCCCGGCACCTCGCCCAGGTGATCCGCGGCGCCCGCCTCGTCGAGATCCCCGGCATGGGCCACGCCCTGCCGCCCGAGGTCCACGCCCCGCTCGCGCAGGAGATCCTGCGCCACACGGAAACGGCGTGAGGGCACGAAAAAACCCCGGCTGAATTGACAGTCGGGGTGGTGCGGCGCCTATATTGGTGAATTCCGTGTGCTCGCTCGGAGCTTATGTCCATACATGCTCAAGCGAATTCACGGAGCATTTCACTAAAGGCACTGTATCGCGCTGGGAGTCGAATTGTCAACCGAGCCAATTCGGGACGAGCAGAAATTCATCACCTCGCTCTACGCGCGGCTCGACGACCTGAGGGAACGGGCCGAGGCCGCCGTGGGCGAGGCCCTCGGGACGCCCGGGACCGGGAGCGCGCAGTCGCGTCTGGAGCGGGACATCATGGTCGCCGAGCAGTCGGGGCTGCTCGCCGCGTTCAACGCCGGCGAGACCGGACTCTGCTTCGGCCGGCTCGTCTTCCGGGACGGCCGCGACCACCACATCGGGCGCATCGGGCTGCGCGAGGACGACCCGCGGCGGACCCCCCTCGTCGTCGACTGGCGCGCCGAGATCGCCCGCCCCTTCTACCTCGCCACCGGCCACGAGCCCATGGGCCTCACCCGCCGCCGGCACATCACCACCAAGGGCCGCGAGGTCGTCTCGCTCCACGACGAGGTCCTCGACCTCGCCGACCGCAGCCGCTCCGGGCACGAGGGCCGGGACGCCGACGAGGTGCTGCTCGCCTCGCTCGACGCCGCCCGCACCGGCCGGATGCACGACATCGTGCAGACCATCCAGGCCGAGCAGGACGCCATCATCCGCTCCCCGCACGGCGGCGTCCTCGTCGTCGAGGGCGGCCCCGGCACCGGCAAGACCGCGGTCGCCCTGCACCGGGCCGCGTACCTCCTCTACGCCCACCGCGAGCAGCTCGCCAGGCGGGCCGTCCTCATCGTCGGCCCCAACCCGGCCTTCCTCGGCTACATCGGCAACGTCCTGCCCTCGCTCGGCGAGACCGGCGTCCTCCTCGCCACCCCCGGCGAGCTGTACCCCGGCGTCCGCGCCACCGGGACCGACACCGCCCGCGCCGCCGCCGTGAAGGGCGACGTCCGGATGGCCGCCGCCCTCGCCGAGGCCGTGCGCGACCGGCAGCAGGTCCCCGAGCGCGGGGCGCCGCTCGTCGTGCCGCACGAGGACGGCGACCTCGTCATCGACTGGGACATGGCCCTGGAGGCCCGCCACAAGGCCCGCGAGACCGTCCTCCCGCACAACCTCGCCCGCCCCTACTTCGCCTTCCGGATCCTCGACGCGCTCGCCGCGCAGCTCGCCGACCGGATCGGGGCCGACCCGTACGGCGGCCCCAATTTCCTCGGCCCCGACGACATCGCCCTGCTCGCCAAGGGAATCGCCGCCAACCCCGACGTGCACGCCGCCGTCGACGAGCTCTGGCCGGAGCTCACCCCCGAGGCCTTCCTCGCCGACTACCTCGCCGAGCCCACCCACCTCGCCGAGGAGGACGCCGCCGCGATCCGCCGCGACGGCGGCCCGTGGACCCCGGGCGACGTCCCGCTCCTCGACGAGGCCGCCGAGCTCCTCGGCCACGACGACTCCGCCGCCCGCGCCGCCCAGGAGGCCGAGCGGCAGCGGCAGGTGCAGTACGCGCAGGGCGTCCTCGACGTCTCCTTCGCCTCCCGCACCTACGAGTTCGAGGACAAGGAGGAGCTCGACGAGGACGCCTCCGAGGTGCTCTCCGCGCACGACATCATCGACGCCGAGCGGTTCGCCGAGCGCCAGGAGGAGGCCGACCACCGCACCGCCGCCGAGCGGGCCGCCGCCGACCGCACCTGGGCCTTCGGGCACATCATCGTCGACGAGGCGCAGGAGCTGTCCGCCATGCAGTGGCGGCTCCTGATGCGCCGCAGCCCCACCCGCTCGATGACCCTGGTCGGCGACCCGGCGCAGACCGGCGACCCGGCCGGCGTCGGCGCGTGGGAGCGGATCCTCACGCCGTACGTGGAGGACCGCTGGCAGCACGTGAAGCTCGGGGTCAACTACCGCACGCCCGCCGAGATCATGGCGGTCGCCGCCGCCGTGCGCCGCGAGGACGACCCGTCCTTCGAGCCGCCCGGCTCGGTCCGCTCCACCGGCGTCGAGCCGTGGGACCGGACCGTCGAGGACCCGGTGAAGGAGACCGCGGACGCGGTCGCCGCCGAGCCGCGCTCCGAGGGCCGGCTCGCGGTGATCGCCCCGGCGGAGCTGCTCCCCGCCCTGGTCGAGGCGCTTCCCGAGGCCTCGCACGGCGAGAAGCCCGACCTGACCCGCCCGGTGGTCCTCCTCGACCCGCGCCAGGCGAAGGGCCTCGAATTCGACACGGTCCTCGTCGTCGACCCGGACGGCATCCGGGCCGGCGCCCCGCACGGCACGAACGACCTGTACGTGGCGCTGACCCGGGCCACCCAGCGGCTCGGGATCGTCAGGCGGGCCTGAAGCGCGGTCAGGCCCGCCCGAGCGCGGTCACGCGGGCCTGAGCCAGACCGTCGCGAGCGGCGGCAGCGTCATCCGGACGCTCGCCGACCGCCCGTGCCACGGCACCGACTCGGTCTTCACCGGGTCGGTGCCGACCACGTCCGAACCGCCGTACCGGGCCGCGTCGGTGTTCAGCACCTCGCCCCACGCGGCGAAGGCGTCCGGCACGCCCAGCCGGTAGTCGTGCCGGACGACGGGGGAGAAGTTGCAGACGGCGAGGAGCGGCGAGCCGAAGCCGTCGTAGCGGAGGAAGGCGAGGACGTTGTCGTCGGCGGCGTCCCCGACCACCCACTCGAAGCCCTCCGGCGCGGTGTCCCGCTCCCAGAGCGGGGGGGTCGCCGTGTAGACCCGATTCAGGTCCCCCACCAGGTCCTTCACCCCGCGGTGATCGGCCTCCGCCCCGTACGCCGGGTCGAGCAGCCACCACTCCGGCCCGTGCTCCGCCGACCACTCCGATCCCTGCGCGAACTCCTGCCCCATGAAGAGGAGTTGCTTGCCGGGATGGGCCCACATGAAGCCGAGGTAGGCGCGGTGGTTGGCGCGCTGCTGCCACCAGTCGCCGGGCATCTTGGACACCAGGGCCCGCTTGCCGTGCACCACCTCGTCGTGCGAGATCGGCAGGATGTAGTTCTCGCTGTACGCGTACACCATCGAGAAGGTCATCTCGTGGTGGTGGTACTTGCGGTGCACGGACTCCTTCTCCATGTACTGGAGCGAGTCGTGCATCCAGCCCATGTTCCACTTCATCCCGAAGCCGAGCCCGCCGAAGCCGCCCGGCCCGACCAGGTCCGTCGCCCGCGTCACGCCGTCCCAGGCGGTCGACTCCTCGGCGAAGGTGACGATGCCGGGGCAGCGGCGGTAGACGGTGGCGTTCATCTCCTGGAGGAAGGCGACCGCGTCCAGGTTCTCCCGGCCGCCGTACTCGTTCGGCAGCCACTCGCCGTACTCGCGCGAGTAGTCCAGGTAGAGCATCGACGCGACCGCGTCCACGCGCAGCCCGTCGACGTGGAACTCCTGGCACCAGTACACCGCGTTGGCGACGAGGAAGTTCCGCACCTCCTTGCGGCCGTAGTCGAACTCGAGGGTCCCCCAGTCCGGGTGGTGCGAGCGGCGCGGGTCCGGGTGCTCGTACAGCGGCCGCCCGTCGAACTCGGCCAGCGCCCAGTCGTCCTTCGGGAAGTGCGCCGGCACCCAGTCCATCAGCACGCCGATGCCCGCCCGGTGCAGCGCGTCCACCAGGAACTTGAAGTCGTCCGGGGTGCCCAGGCGGGCGGTCGGCGCGTAGAAACCGGTGACCTGGTAGCCCCAGGAGCCGCCGAAGGGATGCTCGGTGACCGGCATGAACTCGACGTGCGTGAAGCCGAGTTCGCGCACGTAGGCGGGCAGCTCCTCGGCGAGCTGACGGTAGGTCGCCCCCGGCCGCCAGGACGGCAGATGGAGCTCGTACACGGAGATCGGCGCCTCGTGCGGCGGCCGCGCGCCGCGCCGCGCCATCCACTCCTGGTCGCTCCACTCGTAGTGCGACTCGGTGACGATCGAGGCGGTGTCGGGCGGGCACTCGGTGCGACGGGCCATCGGGTCCGCGCGGACCGTGTGCGAGCCGTCGGGCCGCGTGATGTCGTACTTGTACACCGCCCCCTCCCCGACGCCCGGCACGAACAGCTCCCACACGCCGGTCGACCCGAGCGACCGCATCGGCAGCCCGGTGCCGTCCCAGTGCGTGAAGTCACCGGTGACGCGGACGCCGCGGGCGTTCGGCGCCCAGACGGCGAAGCGGGTGCCGGCGACCCCGCCGTGCGTCATCACGCGTGACCCCAGCGCCGTCCAGAGCTCCTCGTGCCGGCCCTCGCCGATCAGGTGCAGGTCGAGCTCGCCGAGCGACGGCAGGTGCCGGTACGGATCCTGTACGGCGAGCTCGCTCCCCTCGTACCGCACGCGGAGTTCGTACGCCGGGACCTTCCGCAGCAGCGGGACGAACGCGGAGAACAGGCCGTCGCCGTCGTCGTCGAACTCGACCTTCCGCCCCTTCGGGAGGACGGCCGTCACACCCCGCGCCCACGGGCGCAGCGCGCGCAGGACGACCCCGCCCTTCACCGGGTGGGCGCCGAGCAGGGAGTGCGGGTCGTGATGCTCGCCGGCGAGCAGCCGCACGCGCTCGCCGGGGTCGAGAGGGGGCGCTGTGCGGGGCGTCTTGGCGGTCACCGGTGGCCTCCAGAAAACTTGGAATGTGTACGAACTGGGCAACGCCCCACAAGCCCCCCGGAAACTCGGCCGAACGGGCCATCTCCCTCGCGGAGCCCGCCCCTGGCCCGCCCCGGCGCGGTCCGCGAGGGAGGCGGGGTCACGAGGGGGTGGCGAGGCGGTGGATGGCGGAGAGGGGGACGGGGAGCCAGTCGGGGCGGTGACGGGCCTCGTAGACGACCTCGTACACCGCCTTGTCGGTCTCGTAGGCACGGAGCAGCGCCGGGTCCGTGCGCGGGTCCGCGCCCGAGACCTCCGCGTAGCCCGTGCAGTAGGCCGCCCGGCAGCGCGCCGCCCACTCCGCGTTCCACGGGCGGTGCGTACGCGCCGCGTAGTCGAAGGAGCGCAGCATCCCCGCGACGTCGCGGACCGTCGGCTGCGGGCGGCGGCGCTCGTCGAGGGGCTTCGCCGGCTCGCCCTCGAAGTCGATGACCGCCCAGGCGCCGTCGGAACCGCGCAGCGTCTGCCCGAGGTGCAGGTCGCCGTGGATCCGCTGCACCGCGCCCGCGCCCTCCGCGTCGCCGGCGGCCGCGAAGACGGCCCGCAGCCCGGGGACGTACGGCAGCAGCGCGGGGACCGCCTGCGCGGCGGCGTGCAGCCGCCGGTCCATCGCGGCCGCCAGGCCCTCCGTCTCGGCGCGTTCCAGCCGCTGCGTGGGCAGGGCCTCCGCGAGCGCGAGGTGCACCTCGGCGGTGGCCCGCCCGAGCGACCGCGCCTCCGTGGTGAACTCCCGTCCCGCCGCGAGCGCGTCGAGCGCCAGCCGCCACCCGTCCCGGGAGTCGCGGAGGTACGGCTGGAGCACGCCCAGCGTCGCCGCCCCCGACTCGAACCAGGCCACCGGCGCCGGCACCCGGGCGCAGCCGGCCTGCCCGAGGGCGAGGGTCAGCTCCAGGTCGGGGTTGGCGCCGGGGCTGACCCGCCGGAAGATCTTCAGGATGTACGCGTCGCCGAACACCAGTGAGGAGTTGGACTGTTCGGCGTCGAGGACCCGCGGCGCGAGCGCCCCGGGCAGGGCGCGGGTGGCGTGGAAGCGGAGCGGCCCGGTGCGACCGGGGGTGCGCAGCCGTTCGTACAGGAGCCCGGCGAGCCGGGGGTCGCGCAGCCCCTCGTAGACGGCGCGGCCGGCCAGCGGGCCCTGCCGGACGCGTCCGATGAGGGCGGGCGCGAGGCGCGGCGGCAGCTGGGACCGTACGCCGAGGAGGAGTTGGTAGCAGTCGGCGGGCTCGCCGGCCGGGCGGCCGGGCTGTTCGACCCGCAGGAGGAGATGGAGGAGTCCGGGTCCGGCGCCGTCCAGGGGCAGCAGCTCGGTGGCCGCGTCCAGCGTGAATCCGGTCACCCGGCGGCCCTTGCCCGCGAACCAGCGCTGCCGGGGCAGCCATTCGTGGAGCAGGGGCGTCAGGGACGGAAGGAGGGCGTCCGGGGCCCGGGTGGTGGATGCGGCGGTCTCCGGCATGGCATCGCGTCCTTTCCCCGGGGTGCGCACAGGGCTGTCGTAAGGGTTCAAATGCGCAGATTGTCCCGGATGGCGGCTGGGGCTGTCCGGATGTGCGGGACGTGTCGGAAAGGGAAGATCCATATGGATGGGGCGGGATGGAGCGGGATGGACCCGGTTCGTGTGTGGGACACAGTTCCCAGAGTGGGACGGAGGAAACCGTCCCACCCCGGGCGAGGCCGAAATGGCCTGACGTCAGGTGCGCTTCATGCGGAACCAGTAGAAGCCGTGGCCCGCCAGCGTCAGCAGGTACGGCAGTTCGCCGACCGGCGGGAACTCCACCCCGCCGATCAGTTCCACCGGCCGCATCCCGTCGAAGCGCCGCAGGTCCAGCTCGGTCGGCTGCGCGAACCGCGAGAAGTTGTTCACGCAGAGGACCAGGTCGTCGCCGTCCTCCCGCAGGAAGGCGAGCACCGCCGCGTTGGAGGAGGGGAGTTCGGTGTACGTCCCCGTCCCGAAGGCACGGTTCTGCTTACGGATCTCGATCATCCGCTTCGTCCAGTGCAGCAGCGAGGACGGAGAGGCCATCCCGGCCTCCACGTTGGTCACCTGGTAGCCGTGGACCGGGTCCATGATGGTCGGCAGGTAGAGCCGGCCCGGGTCACAGGAGGAGAAGCCCGCGTTCCGGTCCGGGGTCCACTGCATCGGGGTGCGCACCCCGTCGCGGTCGCCGAGCCAGATGTTGTCGCCCATGCCGATCTCGTCGCCGTAGTACAGCACCGGGGAACCCGGCAGCGAGAAGAGCAGCGCGGTGAACAGCTCCATCTGCTTGCGGTCGTTGTCGAGGAGCGGGGCGAGCCGCCGCCGGATGCCGATGTTGGCCCGCATCCGCGGGTCCTTGGCGTACTCGGCGTACATGTAGTCCCGCTCCTCGTCCGTGACCATCTCGAGGGTGAGCTCGTCGTGGTTGCGGAGGAAGATGCCCCACTGGCAGCCGGAGGGGATCTCCGGCGTCTTCGCCAGGATCTCCGAGACCGGGTAGCGCGACTCGCGCCGCACGGCCATGAAGATCCGCGGCATGACCGGGAAGTGGAAGGCCATGTGGCACTCGTCGCCGCCGGAGCGGAAGTCGCCGAAGTAGTCGACGACGTCCTCGGGCCACTGGTTGGCCTCGGCGAGCAGCACCGTGTCCGGGTAGTGGTCGTCGATCTCCTTGCGGACCTGCTTGAGGAAGGTGTGGGTGGCCGGCAGGTTCTCGCAGTTGGTGCCCTCCTGCTGGTACAGGTACGGCACCGCGTCCAGCCGGAAGCCGTCGATCCCCAGGTCCAGCCAGAACTTCAGCGCCGACAGGATCTCCTCCTGGACCGCCGGGTTCTCGTAGTTGAGGTCCGGCTGGTGCGAGAAGAAGCGGTGCCAGTAGTACTGCTTGCGGACCGGGTCGAAGGTCCAGTTGGAGGTCTCGGTGTCGACGAAGATGATCCGGGCGTCGGCGTACTGCTTGTCGTCGTCGGCCCAGACGTAGTAGTCGCCGTACGGTCCCTCCGGGTCGCGCCGGGACTCCTGGAACCACGGGTGCTGGTCGCTGGTGTGGTTCATGACGAAGTCGATGATCACGCGCATCCCGCGCTGGTGCGCCGCGTCCACGAACTCCACGAAGTCGGCGATGTCGCCGAACTCGGGGAGGACCGACGTGTAGTCGGCCACGTCGTATCCGCCGTCGCGCAGCGGGGACTTGAAGAACGGCGGCAGCCACAGGCAGTCCACGCCGAGCCACTGGAGGTAGTCCAGGCGGGACGTGATGCCCTTCAGGTCGCCGACGCCGTCGCCGTTGCTGTCCTGGAAGGACCGGACGAGGACCTCGTAGAAGACGGCCCGCTTGAACCAGTCCGGATCGCGGTCCTTGGCGGGGGTGTCCTCGAAGGTGTCGGGGACGGGATCGTTGACAGTCATGAGGTGGGTGACCCTCCGGTCTGCGGGGACGGTCGCAGGACGAGCACGTGCGCGGGCGTGACGCCCGGTTCGAGGCGCACGTACGCGTTCCTGCCCCAGTGATAGGTGTCGCCGGTGAGCTCGTCGCGCACCGGCACGGTCTCGTGCCAGCCGAGGCCGAGTTCCGGCATGTTCAACGAGACCGTCGCCTCCTGGGTGTGGTGCGGGTCGAGGTTGACGACCACCAGAACGGTGTTCGAACCCGACTTCTTCGCGTACGCGATCACCTGCGGGTTGTCCGTCTGGTGGAAGGACAGGTTCCGCAGTCTCCGGAGCGCCGGGTGGCGGCGCCTGATCCGGTTCAGGGAGGTGATCAGGGGGGTGATCGTCGCGCCCGAGCGCTCCGCCGCCTCCCAGTCCCGGGGCCGGAGTTGGTACTTCTCCGAGTCCAGGTACTCCTCGCTGCCGGAGCGCAGCGGGGTGTTCTCGCACAGCTCGTACCCGGCGTAGATCCCCCAGGTCGGCGAGAGCGTCGCCGCCAGCACCGCCCGAGCCTCGAAGGCCGGACGGCCGCCCTCCTGGAGGTAGGCGTGCAGGATGTCGGGGGTGTTCACGAAGAAGTTGGGCCGCATCTGCGCCGCCACGTCCCCGGACAGCTCGGTCAGGTACTCGGTCAGCTCATCCTTGGAGTTCCGCCAGGTGAAGTACGTGTAGGACTGCTGGAAGCCGATCGCGCCGAGCGTCCGCATCATCGCCGGCCGGGTGAAGGCCTCCGCCAGGAAGACCACGTCCGGGTCCCGCCCGTTGACCTCCCCGATCACCCGCTCCCAGAACACCACCGGCTTGGTGTGCGGGTTGTCCACCCGGAAGATCCGCACCCCGTGGTCCATCCAGTGGCGCATGACCCGGACCGTCTCGGCGACGATCCCGTCCATGTCCTTGTCGAAGGCGATGGGGAAGATGTCCTGGTACTTCTTCGGCGGGTTCTCCGCGTGGGCGATCGAGCCGTCCGGACGGTGGTGGAACCACTCCGGGTGCTTCTCCACCCACGGGTGGTCCGGCGAGCACTGGAGCGCGAAGTCCAGCGCGATCTCCAGGCGCAGTTCGCGGGCCCGGGCCACGAAGGCGTCGAAGTCCTCGATCGTGCCCAGGTCCGGGTGGACCGCGTCGTGCCCGCCCTCCGGCGAACCGATCGCCCACGGCACGCCGACGTCGTTCGGGGCCGCCGAGAGGGAGTTGTTGGGGCCCTTGCGGTGGGTCTCGCCGATCGGGTGGATCGGCGGCAGGTAGACCACGTCGAAGCCCATCGCCGCGATGGCCGGAAGCCGTTCGGCCGCGGTGCGGAAGTTCCCGGGAACCGTACGGCCCTTGACCTTCCGGACGCCCTCCGAGCGCGGGAAGAACTCGTACCAGGAGCCGTACAGGGCCCGCTCCCGCTCCACCCGGAGCGGGAACGCGGCCGAGGCGGAGACCAGTTCGCGCAGCGGATGGCGCTCCAGGGTCCCGGTCACCCGCGGCGCGAGCGCGGCGGCGAGCCGCGCGGCGGCCGGCCGGGACTCGTCGCGCAGCGCGTCGGCCGCCGCGAGCACCGCCTCCCGCCCGCCGCCCTTCTTCGGGACGCCCTTCGCGGCCCGCTCGTGCAGCTCGGCGCCCTCGGCCAGGACGAGTTCGGAGTCGATCCCGGCCGGGATCTTGATCTTCGCCGCGTGGCGCCAGGTCGCCAGCGGGTCGCTCCACGCCTCGATCGTGTACGTCCACAGCCCCTCGGCGTCCGGGGTGACCTCGGCACCCCAGCGGTCGGAGCCCTCGGCCAGTTCGCGCATCGGGGTCCACGGCCCCGGGCGGCCGGTCGGGCCGGTGAGGACGACGTTGGCGGCGACCGCGTCGTGGCCCTCGCGGAAGACGGTCGCCGACACCTCGAAGGTCTCGCCGGCCACTGCCTTCGCGGGGCGCCGGCCGCAGTCGACCAACGGGCGGACGTCCAGTACGGGAATGCGTCCCATGAGCGGATTCACAGCATCACCTGACGGTTTCCGGGGGTGCGGGTGGTGGTGCGCTCTTTCTAGCCGCGCCGGAGGCCGGTGGGAGGCGGGCATCGCCGCGCCCCTCCGCGTTCACTCGGATGGCGGGCCCACAGGGATGAAGACGGTACGAAGACGGGGGTGAGGACGGGGGTGGAGACGGGGGTGGAGAAGAGGGTGAAGACGGGGACGGGGAGGACGGGTTCGGGGAGTACCCGGGGAGCTTCCCCGGGTTCAGGCGTGGGCAATCCGGCCCTTTGTTAACTACTAGGGCGTAGGGGGCCGGGCAAGACGCGAGTCGGCCGGAAACCCGTCCGGGCGCCGTGCGGCGGACCGGAACCCCCGGCGGTTCTGGTTACGCTGACGGTCCGTCGTCACCGGAGAAGGCGGGAGACGCGCATGGACACGGACCTGGCTCGGGCCGTCCTCCACCACGTGCTGGCCGGGCGTTGCCGGCTCGCCCTGCACGGGGCCGGAACCCTCGAACTAGGCGCCGGGGACCTCGCGCTCCTGCCGACCGGCATCCGGCACCGGCTCACCGCCGCCCCCGACGCGCCGCCACCGCCGGGGACGTCCGCACCCGGCGCGCCCGCCCCGGGCGGGGCGCCCGCGGAGGTGTGGGGGCTCGACGGGGCGCAAGGGGGCGCGGGCGTCCGGGTGCTCACCGTCCGTGCCGGGTACGACCGGCGGGCCGCCACCCCCCTCGTGTCCGTCCTGCCCCGCGCCCTCCGCCTCGAACGGGCCCGCGTCGAGGCCGCCCCGCTGCTCCGGGAGACCCTCGCGCTGCTCGCGTCGCCCGGCCGGCGCCCGGGCCCCGGCGACCGGCTGCTCGCCCTGCGTGTCCTGGAGACCGCCCTCGCCCTCGCCGCCCCGCCCCGCCGACCGGACGGCCCGTACCCGTACCCGCATCCGGGCATCGGCCGCAGCGTCGCCGTCATCGAGACCCGTTACGCCGAGCCGTGGACCGTGGTCACCCTCGCCCGCGAGGCCGGCATGTCCCGCTCCGCCTTCACCGCGGCCTTCCGCGAGGCCGTCGGCTCGCCCCCGGCCCGCCATCTCACGGCCCGCCGGATACGGGAGGCGGCCCGGCTGCTCGCCGAGACCGGGCTCCCCCAGTCGGCCGTGCCCGCCCGCGTCGGCTACCGCAGCCGGGTCGGCTTTCACCTCGCCTTCCGCGCCACCTACGGGGTGACCCCGGGGGAGTACCGGGCGGCCGCGCCCCGCCGGATCTGAACCGCCGGATCCGACATCCTGGATCCGATCTCCTTAATCCAATCTCCGGCATCCGGCATCTTGGGTCCGGCATTTTGGATCCGATCTCCGAGATCCGAAATTCCGGATCCGAAATCCTGGATCCGAACCACCGGATCCGAACCCCCGCACGCGCCCCCGGCGCCCCGTCCGTGCCCCCGGGTGCCGGGGACGCACCGTGGCCGGGACGGCGCCGGGAGCCTACGCTCGGTGCGGCACGCCGGACGCACAGCGTGGTGCGTCCGCTCCGTACCGTCACCGGCCTGCGAAGGTGGGACACGTGAAGGCAATCCGTCGATTCACCGTGCGTCCTGTCCTCCCCGACACCCTTCGACCCCTCGCCGCCCTGGCGCGCAACCTGCGCTGGTCGTGGCACGAGCCGACCCGTGCCCTCTTCGACTCCCTCGCCCCCGAAGGGCTCGCGGGCGCCGATCCCGTCCGTGTCCTCGGCGCCCTGGAGGCCCCCCGGCTCGCCGCGCTCGCCGCGGACCGCGACTTCCTCGCCCGGCTCGCCACCGCCGCCGACGACCTCGACGCCTATCTGGAGCGGCCCCGCTGGTACCAGGAGCGCGGCTCCGGCGACGGGCCCGCCGCCCTCGCCTACTTCTCGCCCGAGTTCGGCGTCGCCGCCGCGCTGCCCCAGTACTCCGGCGGGCTCGGCATCCTCGCCGGCGACCACCTGAAGTCCGCCAGCGACCTCGGCGTCCCCCTGATCGGCGTCGGACTGCTCTACCGCCACGGCTACTTCCGGCAGTCCCTCGGCCGCGACGGCTGGCAGCAGGAGCAGTACCCCGTCCTCGATCCGGGCGAGCTGCCCGTCACCCTGCTGCGCGAGGCCGACGGCACCCCCGCCCGGATCGTCCTCGCGCTGCCCGGCGGCCGCAGCCTCCACGCCCACCTGTGGATCGCCCAGGTCGGCCGCGTCCCGCTCCTCATGCTCGACTCGGACGTCGAGGAGAACGCCCCCTGCGAGCGGTCCGTCACCGACCGGCTCTACGGCGGCGGCAGCGAGCACCGGCTCCTCCAGGAGATGCTGCTCGGCATCGGCGGCGTCCGCGCGGTCCGCACGTACACCCGGCTCACCGGCCACCCCGAGCCCGAGGTCTTCCACACCAACGAGGGCCACGCCGGCTTCCTCGGCCTCGAACGGATCCGCGAACTCCAGGGCGAGGGGCTGGACTTCGACGCCGCGCTCGAAACCGTCCGGGCCGGCACCGTCTTCACCACCCACACCCCCGTCCCCGCGGGGATCGACCGCTTCGACCGGGGGCTCGTCGCCCGCCACCTCGGCGACGACGGCGCCCTGCCCGGCCTCGACACCGGCCGGATCCTCGCCCTCGGCGACGAGACCCCGCTCGGCGGCGAGCCCGGCGTCTTCAACATGGCCGCCATGGGCCTGCGCCTCGCCCAGCGCGCCAACGGGGTCTCCACCCTCCACGGCGCCGTCAGCCGGGAGATGTTCGCCGGACTCTGGCCGGGCTTCGACCCCGAGGAGGTGCCGATCACCTCCATCACCAACGGCGTCCACGCCCCCACCTGGACCGCCCCCGAGGCCACCCGCCTCGGCCCCGACGCGAGCGACAGCGAGCTGTGGGAGCTGCGCCGCACCCTGCGCACCCGGCTCGTCGCCGACGTCCGGGACCGGCTGCGGGCCTCCTGGCGGCAGCGCGGCGCGGCCGCCGCCGAACTCGGCTGGACCGACGCCGTCCTCGACCCCGAGGTCCTCACCATCGGCTTCGCCCGCCGGGTCCCCTCGTACAAGCGGCTCACCCTGATGCTCCGCGACAAGGACCGGCTGCGCGCCCTGCTGCTCCACCCCGAGCGGCCGGTGCAGCTGGTCGTCGCCGGCAAGGCCCACCCGGCCGACGACGGCGGCAAGAAGCTCGTCCAGGAGCTGGTCCGCTTCGCCGACGACCCCCGGGTCCGGCACCGGATCGTCTTCCTGCCCGACTACGGCATGGAGATGGCCCGCGGCCTCTACCCCGGCTGCGACGTGTGGCTCAACAACCCGCTGCGCCCCCTGGAGGCGTGCGGCACCAGCGGCATGAAGGCCGCGCTCAACGGCTGTCTCAACCTCTCCGTCCTCGACGGCTGGTGGGACGAGTGGTACGAGCCCGAGTTCGGCTGGGCCATCCCCACCGCCGACGGCGCCGCCGCGGCCGACGAGGAGCGCCGCGACGACCTGGAGGCCGCCGCCCTCTACGAGCTGATCGAGCGCCGGGTCGCCCCCCGCTTCTACGACCGGGGCCCCGACGGCGTCCCCGCCGCCTGGACCGCCATGGTCCGCCGCACCCTCACCGAACTCGGCCCCAAGGTCCTCGCCGACCGGATGGTCGGGGAGTACGTGGAGCGGCTGTACGTCCCCGCCGCGGCGGCCCGCCGGGCGCTCACCCCGGACCGGGCGCGGGAGCTCGCCGCCTGGAAGGCCCGGGTGCGGACGGCCTGGCCGGGCGTCTCGGTGGACCACGTGGAGATCGGCGACGACCTCGCCGAGGCCGGTGCCGAGCTGGGCGCCACGCCGGTCGTCCGGGTCCGGGTCGCGCTCGGCGGCCTCGCCCCCGACGACGTCGAGGTGCAGGCCGTCACCGGGCGCGCCGGCGCCGACGACACCCTCACCGCCACCCGCACGGTCACGCTCAAGCCCGCCGGCGGTCCGGACCTGGAGGGCCGGCAGCCCTACGCGGGCACCCTGGAGCTGGACCGCACCGGCCCCTTCGGCTGCACCGTGCGGGTGCTCCCCGCCCACCCGCTCCTCGCCCATCCCGCCGAACCGGGCCTCCTCGCCCTGCCGGAGGGCCCGGCGAGCGAGGCCGCGGGGGTGCTCCTGAGGTAGCCGCCTCCCACTCCCCGTTCCGGTCCCGGTTCCGCACGCCGTTCCGGTCCCGGTGCCCGGGCCGGAACGGGGTGCCTAGGCTGGACGGCATGATCAGGGTGCTGCTGGCCGACGACGAGACGATGATCCGCGCCGGGGTGCGGGCCATCCTCACCACCGACCCGGGGATCGAGGTGGTCGCCGAGGCCGGCGACGGCCACGAGGCCGTGGAGCTGGCCCGGCTCCACCGGCCCGACGTCGCCCTCCTCGACATCCGGATGCCCCGCCTCGACGGCCTCGCCGCCGCCGACGAGCTCCGCCGCACCCTCCCGGAGACGGCGGTCGTCATGCTCACCACCTTCTCCGAGGACGACTACATCGCCCGGGCCCTCGGCGGCGGCGTCGGCGGCTTCCTCCTCAAGTCCGGCGACCCGCGCGAACTGATCGCCGGGGTCCGCGCGGTCGCCGCCGGAGGAGCCGCCCTCTCGCCCACCGTCGCCCGCCGGGTCATCGACACCCTCGGCGGCGAGCGCCTCACCCGCGCGGCCGCCGCCCGCGCCCGGCTCGCCCCGCTCACCGGCCGCGAACGGGAGGTCGTCTCGCTGCTCGCCGCCGGCTGCTCCAACCAGGAGATCGCCGCCCGCATGTACGTCGTCGAGGGCACCGTCAAGGCCCACGTCAGCGCCGTCCTCGGCCGCCTCGGCCTGCGCAACCGCGTCCAGCTCGCCGTCCTCGCCCACGAGGCCGGACTCGTCGGCGACGCGCCCGGGCCGGACGGCGGCGGTCCCGACGGCCGCCCCGGGCCCGGCCGTCCCGGCGACGGCGGGCGCGCCCGCCCCGGCGACCCGGACCCCTTCCGTGCCTGAGACCTCCCGGGCGCGCCGGCGCCTCTTCGACCTGGCGCTGTGGGTGCTGCTCTCCGTGCCGGTGCTGCTCCGCTCGGACCCGAACGACGGCGGCTCCTGGTTCCAGGTCGCCGCCGGCGTCACCGTCCTCGGCGGCTGCGTCGCCGTCAGCCGCCGGTGGCCGCTGCTGCCGCTCGCGGTCACGGTCGCCGCGAGCCTGCCCGCCACCCTGGAGCTGTTCACCCCCTCGTACAGCCTCGCCCTGGTCGCCTTCGGCTATCTCGCCGGACGGCGCCAGGACCACACCCGCGGCTCGCTCTGGCTCTTCGGGGCGGTGGCCGCGGTGGGGCTGCTGCTCACCCGGCTGACCGGCACCTCCCTCGGCCCCTGGTTCACCCTGCTGCTCGCCCTCGCGCTGGCGATCGTGGCGCCCTGGCTGGTCGGCCGCTACGTCCGCCAGTACGACCGGCTGGTGCGCAGTGGCTGGGAGCTGGCCGACCGGATGGAGCGGGAGCAGGCGGCCGTGGCCGACCGGGAGCGGCTGCGGGAGCGGTCGCGGATCGCCGGGGACATGCACGACTCCCTCGGCCACGACCTGGCGCTGATCGCGGTGCGGGCCGGGGCCCTGGAGGTGGACCCGGGGCTCGGGCCCGAGCAGCAGCGGGCGGCGGGCGACCTGCGCCGGGCGGCGGCGGAGGCGACCGAGCGGCTGCGGGACGTCATCGGGGTGCTGCGGGAGGAGGGCGCGGGGGCCCCGACGACGCCGCCGGACGAGACGGTCGGCGAACTGGTGGACCGGGCCCGGGCGTCGGGGCTCGGCGTGACGCTCCGCGGCGCCCCGCCGGAGCTGGCGGGGATGACGGGCCGGGCGCTGTACGGGGTGGTACGCGAGGGGCTGACGAACGCGGCGAAGCACGCTCCGGGCGCCGCCGTGACCGTCGAGGTCCGGGAGTCCGGGCCGCGGGTGACGGTACGGGTGGAGAACGGGCCGGGCGAGGGGGCCGGGCCGGGCGAGGGGGCCGGGCCGCCCGCCTCCGGTGGCTCCGGGCTCGTCGGGCTCGACGAGCGGGTCCGGCTGGCGGGCGGCACCCTGACGCACGGTCCGGTGCGGGGCGGCGGTTTCGCGCTGGAGGCGGTGCTGCCCCGGCGGGCGCCGGCGGCGGTGCCGGTCGCGCCGACCTCGGCCCGGGAGCTGGACCGGGCCCGCCGGCGGGTGCGCGAGGACCTGGTGCGGGCGATCTGGATCCCGCTGGCGCTGCTGGTCGCGCTGGCGGTGCTGACGGCGGGCGTGGCGGTGTGGTCGCAGTCGCGCTCGTACCTGGAGCCCGACAACTACGCGCGGCTGCTGGTCGGCCAGGCGTACGCGGAGATCGTGGAGGACCTGCCCGACCACGCGCTGGAGGCGCCTCCGGCGGGGCTGCCGCCGGAGCCGGCGGGGGTGGACGAGTGCCGGTACTACCGGGCGACGGTCTTCGCGGAGGTCCCGGTCTACCGGCTGTGCTTCACCGGCGGGCGGCTGGTGTCCGCGGCGGAACTGCCGTGAGACGGGCGGACGCCCGGAGGGATGGGTCCCTCCGGGCGTCCGTCGTGGCTGCTTCCGGCCGTGCTTCCCGGGTTACGGGAAGGTCAGCTTGAAGGAGTTGATGTAGCCGGTGTCGGCCCCGGCCTTGTCCTGGACGCGGAGCTTCCAGGCACCGTTGGCGACCTCGCTGGAGGCGTTCACGGTGTAGGTCTGGTTGATGTTGTCGGTGCTTCCGCCGGAGCGGTTGTGCAGGTTGTAGACCGAGCCGTCGGGGGCGACGAGGTCGACGACGAGGTCACCGATGTAGGTGTGGACGATGTTCACGCCGACGGCGAGGTTGGTCGGCGCGTTGCCGGTGACGCCGGTGACGTTGACCGTCGAGGTGACCGCCGCGCCGGGGGAGTCCGGGATGGAGACGTCGGCGGTGTTCTCGAAGACCTTGCCGGTGGGCGGGGTGGTGCCGCCCGGGCGGGTGCCGACGTTGACGGCGGCCCAGGCGTGCTGGACGGCGAGCGACTCGGGGCTGTCGACGCCGTAGAGCTCGTTGGCCACGGCGACCGTGCCGGTGCGGGCGGCCGCGTAGTTGGTCGAGGAGCCCCACTTGGTGGTGAGGGCCTTGAACCAGATCAGCGAGGCCTTGTCGCGGCCGATGCCGGTGACGGGCAGGCCGTCGGAGGTCGGCGAGTCGTAGGTGACGCCGTTGACGGTCTTGACGCCGCTGCCCTCGGAGAGCAGGTAGTAGAAGTGGTTCGCCACGCCCGAGGAGTAGTGGACGTCGACCGAGCCGATGCCGGAGTACCAGTAGTCCTTGGAGGACCCGTCCTTGCTCGGCTTGTCCATGTAGCGCAGCGGGGTGCCGTTGCCGCGGATGTCGATCTTCTCGCCGACGAGGTAGTCGCCCTGGTCCTGGGCGTTGTTGGCGTAGAACTCGACGGCCGCCGCGAAGATGTCCGAGGTGGCCTCGTTGAGGCCGCCGGACTCGCCGCTGTAGACCAGGCCGGCGGTGTTGGAGGTGACGCCGTGCGTCATCTCGTGCGCGGCCACGTCGATGGAGGTGAGCGGCTTGGTGTTGCCCGCGCCGTCGCCGTACGTCATGCAGAAGCAGGAGTCCTGCCAGAAGGCGTTGACGTAGGCGTTGCCGTAGTGGACCCGGGAGTACGCGCCGACGCCGTCGCCGCGGATGCCGCTGCGGCCGTGGACGTTCTTGTAGTAGTCCCAGGTGAGCGCGGCGCCGTAGTGGGCGTCGGCGCCGGCCGTCTCCTTGTTGGAGGGCAGGCCGTTGCCCCAGACGTCCGTGGTGTTGCTGAAGAGCGTCCCGGTGCCGGACGAACCGCCGTTGAGGTTGTACGTCTTGTGGTTGCCGCGACCGGTGTCGGTCAGCGTGTACGAGGGCGCCGTGCCGAGCGTGACCTGGCCGCTGTACTGGGTGTTGCCCGTGCCGGTGTGCACGGCCTGCCACTCGTACAGCTTGGCGCCGGACTTGGCGTCGGTGACGACGTGCAGCTCGTTCGGCGTGCCGTCCTCCTGGAGGCCGCCGACGACGGTCTCGTACGCGAGGACGGGGGCGCCGGACTGTGCCATCCAGACGACCTTGCGCGGGGCGCGCTCGCTCTTCGTCGCCTTCGAGCCGTCGGCGGCGGCGAGGCCCACGGCCTGCTTCTCCGCGGCGGCGGGGGTGACGGTGGCGGCGAGGTCCACGTTCTTCAGCTCGGCCCGGGAGGACTTGGTGATCCCGGTGGTGGCGCCCGCCTTGGACTCGGCGACGATCAGGTCGCCGCCGAGGACGGGGAGGCCGCCGTAGGTGCGCTCGTAGCGCGTGTGGGTCGTGCCGTCGCGGTCCTGGACCACGTCGCGGACGACGAGCTTCTCCTGGCTGCCGAGGCCCAGTTCCTTGGCCGTCTCGGCCTTGTCGGCGTCGGCGGCCTTGATCAGCGCGGAGCGCTGGGCGGGCGTGAGGTCGGCGGGAAGCTTGCCGGGGTTGGCCTTCCCGGCGGCCTGGGCGGCCGGGGCGGTGGTCCCGGTGATGTCGGCGGAGGCGCTGCCGGCCTGGACGCCGACGGCGAGCATGGCGGCGGCGGCGACGAGGGCGCCGGTCGCGGTGGCGCGGCGGCTGGGCGTGGATCTCACGCGGACTCCTTCTTGCGATGGGGGGTACCGGGCCGCTGGGTGGGCGGGCCGGGCAGTGCAAGCAGAGCTGTGGCACACGAACGGGTGAAGCGGCGAACGCGGTTGCGAGGAACCGGGGAGAGAGTGGCAGCTACCGCTGGTATCTGTCAGGACCGCGTCAACAACTTGGCCGGAAGTCGTCCGCTGCGCGTACGGCCGTGTTCGTTAACCGGACGTTTCGTCGATCATGAACCGCACGCCATCCACCGTTCTCCGTGCGGGAATCCCTTCGCCGGGATCTCTCCGGGCCCGCGCTCACCGCGCCGCGTCCCGCCCCTCGGACGCCTGCCGCCCCTACCGGGCCGATGGCGGAAAACCGGCGGCTCGAACCCCGCCTTCCGCTCCGGGTGGTTCCGCGCGCCGACCGTGGACGGCGTGGACCGGCGGCCTCGGGCCGGTCGCGCCGGCCCCGGGCG
>NZ_JBHTST010000092.1:0-33219 GCF_042794995.1 Streptomyces sp. NPDC056503 | reverse complement strand
CGGCGCTGGCCGTGCCGCCTCCCCCTTGCTGCTTGTGCCGTCGGCGACGTCACTGGGTGGTTGGTGCGGGTGTTGATGAGACCGGGCGTCAGGGCGTCGGCTCGTTGGTGGTGCGCTTGTCGCCGCAGTCCGGGCAGGTGTCCTTGTGGTGGTCCCAGCAGTTGCCGCACGCGCAGCCCCAGGTGGAGATGGACCAGGTCCACTCCCAGCCGCCGATGCAGTAGAGGCCGTCCTCCTCGCGCGGACTGATGATGGAGGCGACCTGTGCCGGTCCCTCGTCGGCGAGGAAGGTCCAGCTGATGTGGAGGACGATCGCGCGGGGCGTGCCGTCGGCCTCGCTTCCGCCGTCGATGACGTGAACGGTGTCGGCGTAGTCGTAGCCGCCTGCCTCGGCCATGGCGAGGGTGTCGGCGGACAGCTGGCGGACGGTGTCGAGGGTGAAGTACGGGGAGACGAAGCCGTTCCAGCGGTCGGACGGGTCGACGACGGCCTCGTAGTTCTCGGTGCCGGTGATGGTCACGCGAGTGCGGACGGAGCCGGGCGGGATGGACGATCGGGTCATGTCTCTTCCCTGGTGTGTGTTCGGGTAGGAGGCCGACTGCCACCGCCGACCAGTGAGACAACTATATCCCTTGTGGGTCACGTCCGCAATCCTGCCCCTGCCTCCGGGTGCGGCACGAGACGGCTGTCATAGCCGGCCCCGGGCGTCACCACGGGTTCCCTCCCTGCTGCCGCGTTGCCGAGGTCCAGGCGGTCCTCCCGCTCGGCACGGCGCTCGCCATGAACCGGGTGCGGTCAGTAGAGGTTGCACCACCAGTTGCACCACCGGTTGCGCCACCAGTTGCACAGCTGGTTGCGCCACCGGTTGCACCACCGGTTGCGTGCCTGATCTGAGGAGCTGCCCGTAGCCGCAGGTCAGTGCCAGTGGGTCAGCCTTTTCTGTCGCCGACACCTCTTCTCCGTGAGCCGGACGAAGAGGAGGCTGTCTATCCCTGGGCCGCAGCGCCCCGCGGGCCGGCGGCCCATCCCGCGGCGCAGCCCTTCGCGGTCCGATGCCTCGCCGGCCGTCGGGGCACTCGCACCGCAGTCGTCGGCGTTCCGCTGTTGCGCGGCCTGATGGCACCGCGTCGATGTCCGGACATGCCGAGGCGGCCCCGCCTGTCGGGCGGGGCCGCCTCGTGTCGAGGTGACTCAGTGCTGGTCCCAGTCGATTCGGCGGCGCTGGGGGAGCGGCGGCTCGGCGCCGGTCCGCAGGGCCAGCCGGACCGCCGCGCGGTCCTGCTTGTGTGCCGTCCTCTGCGGCCAGGTCCTGCTGCCGTCCTTCAGGAAGGGGGCCAGCCAGGGCCGCTCCTCGTACTGCATGCGAGCGGGGCGGTCGTGAAAGGTGCGGGCCATCTCGGGCTCCTCTGTGGATTTGCCGTGGTGCGTGTTCTCGGTTGCCGACCGGCTGCCACCGCCGATCGGCTGAGACAACAATATTCACTAAGAATCACTCGGGTCAAGTGGGGCTTGCCCCTGGCGTGGGGAGCGCCCCTTGCGTAGGCGCGCGATGGCCGGGGTGCTCCTGTGGCGCGCCCGCTGTTGCCGGGCGTTCGGGACTTGGATGCTGCGGCGGGCGGCGCTGGCGGAAGCGCCGCCGCCCTCGGCCAGGCGTGAAGCCCTCGCGCGCGGCCATTGCCGCTTCCGGGGTCCGCGCCCGTCCGTGGCGCGCACCGGTCCCGGAATATCCGATGCGGTCGGCGGATCCCCGCCGCCCCTACGGGGGTCGGGCGTTCGCTCCACCCCTGCGGGCCGATTGTCCGGCGACGCGACATGGCGGGTCGCGAGAAGAAGGGAGCGGCCGCTTCCCTGAAGTGATGTGTGCGTGATATAGTTTTCTTGTTGGCGGGGAGTGGCACCTCGTCAACACCCCCGAAACGCACTGCTCCCAGGGAGAACCCGATGTCGAACTCCATCAAGATCACCGCAGGTCAGACCTCCACCCGCACCCTGGCCGACCTGATCCGCGCCATGGACGGCCAGCGGGCCACCACCATCACCTACGTCGACGGCAAGGGCGAGGAGACCGTGCGCACCATCGAGATCCACAACGTGCTGACCACCAGCAAGGGCGACATCATCGTCCGCGCGATGTGCCGCACCCGGGGCGAGATGCGGACCTTCTGCGTGGAGCAGATCAAGGCCTACACCGTCCACCGCATCCGCTTCACGCTCCCCGTCCCGGCGGAGAAGGAGGAGATCCCCCTCGCGCACCTCGCCCGCACCGCCCAGGAGCTGGTCGAGCTGGAGCTGGAGCGCGACTACCCGGAGCCCGGGCTGACGCTCGCCGCGTAGACGAGCGGGCCCGCCCCGCCCGGGGCGGGCCCGCCCACCGGCCTCCCTGGCCCCCACCCACCCGCCAGGCGTCACCGCACCGGACACGGCCCGCCGGGCAGGCCCCCACCGCCCGGCCCCATCCGGCGCTCCCGAACACGCCCACCTGTCACAGGGCACGCCTGCCGCACCGCCCCCCGCGACCCGCCGGAGCGGTCCACCCTCCTTCGAACCCGGAGAACCCATGCCCGCAACCGACCTGTACGAATGGCGCCCCGCCCCCTGTCCCGTGTGCGCGGATCCCGCCGCCCGGCTCGTGTCCGCCGACGGCGACCGCGCCGAACTCCTGCTGTGCGGCCGCTGCCCCGCCCACGGGCACCTCCCGTACCGCCACCTCGCCGAGGTCAAGGCGATCCTCCCGGGCGGCGCCATGCTCACCATGAACGGAGAGGTCCTGCACATCGGCACGCCCGCCGCGCCGCCCGGCCTGAACGCCTTCACGCGGTCGGTGGTGGAGCTGGCCACGCAGCGCGGCCTGATTCCCGTCTGGTACCCCTCCATCCGGCGCCACCGCGTGGTCCTGACCGCGCCGGTCCCTGACGGTGTGTGGGGCTGGATGGATGTCGGCGCCCGCTCCGGGAGGATCCTGCGCGCCGAGATCCACCCGAACGAACGCTGCGCGCCCGGCACCAGCGCCGACGGGCCGCATGCCGCGCGCCGCCTGATGGGAGGCATTCCCGTCCCCGGTGCGCCCGCCACGGCGGCCGACCCCCACTGACCCGCCCCGTCGCCGCCCGGCCGGGACGGCGACGGGAAAACCGTAGGCGGCGGCCGGCTGTGACGGCCGGTCTGGCGCCGGGTCAGGTGCCGGGGTGCGGCAAAGTTACGTACATGATTAATTAAGAGTATTGTTTTCTGCTGGGGACGGATTGAGTCCCACGGCGGCAGTGGCAGCCGCATACCGAGAACATCCCACCCCGAAGGGGGACGCGTTGCTCTCCCGGTCCGGAGGCACTTCATGAACACCCCCACCCCCGGTACGTCCCGACTCGGCACCAGCGCGGACGAGGGGATCGGTCGCGGCCTCGCGACATGGGACCCCAGGATCCTGTGCCGATGCGGCACGGAAATCCACGACAACACCGAGGCCAGGCGACTCCACGCCGACAACTGGCACAGCGCCCGCTACCCCGCGAGCTACCGAGCGGCCGTACCCGGCGAGGCGGGCGCCGCGCCCGCGTAGCGGCCGGATCCGTCGCGGGCCTGGCCGGGTGGTGCGTATGCCACCCGGCCTTCTGCTTCAGCCCGAGGGGCGAGCGGGCTGCCCGCCCCGGAGCTGGCCGGGTCCCGCCGCAGGGGTGGCCGTTGCGCGTGGCACCTGGCTGTCCGTGCCCGTCATGCCAGGGAAGGCCGCCCTGCCGGAGGGGGTGATCCGGCAGGGCGGCCGCCGGAATACCGGCGCGTTGGGCCGGTCAGGTCAGAGGCCGTTGGTGAACAGCAGCTGGTTCGGGCTGTTGCCACTGAGGCTCTGGAGCGTGTTCTTCGTGGAGTGGCGGGCCAGGAAGTCCTGTACCTCTGCGGGCTTGGCGCTGGGGTGCTCGGCCTTGTAGAGGGCCGCCACGCCGGTGACGTGCGGGGCTGCCATGGACGTGCCGTTCAGCTCCGTGCTGCCGCCGCCGAGCTTCGCGGAGACGATGTTCTGGCCTGGTGCGTAGATGTCGAGGCACTCGCCCCAGTTGGAGAAGTCGGTCTCCTGGTCGAAGCGGTTGGTGGCGCCGACCGTTACCACGCGGGCGGCCGAGGCGGGCGAGACCTTGCAGGCGTCGATGTTGGAGTTGCCCGCTGCGATCACCGGGAGCACCCCGTTGTCGGAGACCGCGGTCGCGGCATCGTTCACCGCCTGCACTCTGTCCCCGCCGAGGGAGGCGTTCAGGACGGCGGGCTGCTGGGCGTTGCGGGCCACCCACTCGAAGCCCGCGAGGATCCCGGACCAGGACCCCCTGGAGTCGCAGCCAAGGACACGGACGCTGACCAGGTTCACCTTGCGCGCCACGCCGAAGGTGGTCCCGCCCACAGTGCCCGCGACGTGCGTGCCGTGGCCGTTGCAGTCCGACCCGTTGCGGCCGTCCCCGATCGCGTCGAAACCGGGCCGCGCACGGCCCCCGAACTCCGGGTGGGTGAAGTCGATGCCGGTGTCGATGATGTACGCTGTCACGCCCTGGCCGTTCCCGGCGCTGATGAAGTCGTTGTCCAGTGGCAGAAGCCGCTGGTCGATACGGTCCAGACCCCAGGAGTTGGCGGGCGCTCGCAGGGAATTCGCGGGGGTGGGCGGAGCCGACACCAGCGCGTCCTCCGTCACCGACTTCACTCCGGGGCTCTTTCGGACGGCCTCCAGCTGGACCTTGGTGAGCGGTGTCGCGAAGCCGTTCAGGACCGTGCTGTAGGAGAAGGTCGGCTTCAGCCCCAGCGTCTGGGCGATGCTGTCCGCTCTGGTCCCCTTGTCCAGCGTCACGATGTACTGGCCGGGAATGGGGTCGGCCGCGGTGTTCAGCGGCGCCGGGGTCGGATCGGTGGTGTGAGCGGAGGCCGTGCCGGCCGCCACCGGGGTGACGGTGAGGAGGGCGGCGGTGGCCAGGCGTACGAGCAGGCGCATCAAAGGAGCTTCCTGACTGATGGGGTGGACATGCCCTCCCATCAGTGCCACCCGGCAAGGACTTGAAGCGCCGCCGCCCCCACCCGGCCGATTCCCCCACCTCCGACTGCCTCGAAGCGAGGAAACGAATCACCTGGTGCGGGTCAAGGCCGCGCGGCGACCGCCGCCCTCACCCACACCACCCTTACGGTCTTCCCCCACACCGGGGAGCGCACGGCCGGCGGACCGGACACCACCTGCGCGGCGACAGGACGCCGGCACCGAGGCGCGCCCGGGAAGCGGCGAAGTTGCGTGCGTGATTCACTATAGATATAGTTATCTTGTTGGGTGGTGGTGGCAGCCGCCCGGCACCGGAACACCACACCAGGGAGAACACCCATGACCCACCAGCACACCCCTGCCCAGACGCAGCCGGCCCCGGCCACCGGGCGCGCCCCGCTCACGCTCTACTCGGTGCGCCCGGCCCCGGGCGGAGGCTTCGTCGTCGTCAACGACTCGGGCCTGGTCGTCTCGGGCGGCTGGCGGACCGAGAACGGCGCCGCCGGACGCGCCGGGTACCTCAACGCCCGGGAGAACCGTCAGCGCGCCGAGGGCGCGCTGACCGGGCCGCAGCGGCGGGTGTACGCCGTCGCCAGGCGTGAAGGCGCGATCCGCTCCGGGTACCGGCACAACCTCACCGCCGTCCGCCACCTGCACGCCGCGGGGCTCGTCCGCCTCACCGAGTACGGCGCGGGCTCCTGGACGGCCGCCTACGTTCCGCCGCCCGCCGATCCGGCGGCTGGCACGGCCCCGGCGGCCGGTACGGGCGTGGCGCCCGCGGACGCCGGACACCCGCTGGCCGCCGCGGCGCTGGCCGCACTGGCCGGCCAGCCGCTCGCCGACGTCACCGGTCCCGGCGACCTCGGCGAGGTGGCCGGGTACTGGGTCCGCCCGAACGGCGACAGCGGCCGCCTGGCCGTCGGCTGGGCCGAGAACGGCAAGCCGGCCACCGGCGCCGCCGGCCGCTCGCCCCGGGCCCGGCTGTCGGTCGCGAAGGAGCTGTTCGAGCGCACCGCCGGCTGGCTCGTCGAGGCGGGCGGAGACGATGTCCTGTCCGTCTGGCACGTACCGACGCTGGAGACCGCCGCCGAACGCGTCGTCGCCGAGCAGGACCGGGGCGCCCCCACCGACACGTGGACCATCACCCACTCCGGCCTGCCCGAGCACCGCTCCTTCCTGCGGGTCGAGGCCCCCGACCACGCCGCCGCCATCGAGGCCGCCTGCGCCACCCGGGCCGGCCGCCTGGTCCAGAGGGCCGGACACCGCCTGGGCGCGCGCCGCCTGCGGGAGGCCGAGCTGGAGCGCACCACCGGCGAGCGGGTCCGGCACGTGACCACCGGCCAGACCGGCACCGTCGAAGCGGCAGGCGTCCCGATGACCGGCGCCCGCTCGTACCGGGACGGCGTCACCGTCGCCATCGACGGCCGCTCCCGCAAGACCGCCCGCGCCCTGGAATGGGAGCCCCTGCCCGCCACCCAGGACCCCAAGACCACCCGCTGACCACCCAGGCGCCCGAGCCCCTCCAGGCCGGACGCCCCCACACCCCGGCCGCCGGGACTTCCTGGCCCGCCCCGGGACGTACCGGCGGCCGCGCACTGCCCGAAGGAGAGAGATGCCCCACCACGACGAACCCACCGAAGGCGACCTGCTGCGCGCCGAACTGGCCGCCCACGGCCGCCACGCCTTCCCCGGCAGCGAGGGAGGAATGTCCTTCCTGATCATGGCCGCCCACCCCGGCGCCCCGGACGACGAGGACGTCGCCTACGGCGTCCCGCACGTCCTGATGTACGCCGGCGAACGAGCCGACCGGCCCGCCTCCCAGCACCGCGAACCCTGGTCCGCCCACCTGCACGACGCCACCGGCGACTACCTCACCACCCTCGTCGACTCCGGGCCCGCCGGCCTCGACGCCGCGACCGACGCCGCCCGGTGCGCCCGAGAGCTCACCGACCGGCTCGCCCGCCGCTTCGGCACTCTCCCGCCTGTCCCGAAGCGGTTTTGCACCTTCAGCTGATCCACCCCTGGCCGGGCGGCAGTGGCAGCCGCCCGGCACCGAAACCACCACCCGCACCCCAAGGAGAACCATGGACATGCGCACCCGCCGCCAGCTGCTGGAAAGCATCCGCCGCGCCCACCAGGCCGACACCGCCCACGCCGCCGCCCACCGCGCCCACGTCCGCGCCGCCACGGCCGCCGCCCACGCCCGCCCCCGCATCGCCGGCGACGCATCCCACCAGCTGTCCGCCGACGACCTGGCGGCCGGTCAGGCCGCCTACGAGGACCTCGCCCGCCGCGAGCGGGCCGCCCGGGCCAAGGTGTGCCGGACGTTCACCGCGGCCCGCGCGGCCAACAGTGCGCTCGGGACTCTCTATGCCCCGCACGCCCGCGGCCGCGGCACCGGCGGCCGGCGCCGGTCCGACGTCACGGCCGGCATCCTCGGCGAACTCGCCGAGGCGCCCCGCGACCTCGTCCTGGCCGCGGACGCCATCGTCGTGTCGACGAGCGGAGGCAAGGACTCGGTGGTCTGTGCGGACCGCGTGGTCGCCCTGGCCGCCGAGACCGGCTGCCTGGACAAGGTGGTCATGGTCCACGCCGACCTGGGGGAGGAGTCCGAGTGGCCGGGCGTCCGCGAGCTCGCGCAGCGCCAGGCCGAGCGGTGGGGCGTCAGGTTCCTCGTGGTCAAGGCCGAGGGCGGCCTGCTCGGCCTGGTCGAGAAGCGCGGCCTGTGGCCGGACGCAGCCCGCCGGCTGTGTACAGCGTCGCTCAAGCGGGACAGGATCGCCCCGCTGTTCACGCAGATCGCCAACGCTCTGGGCCTGGGTGAGCAGGCGCTGATCCTCTCCGCCCTCGGCATCCGGGCCGCTGAATCCCCCGCCCGGACCCGCAAGATGCCGCTCGCCCTCGACCTGCGCGCGAGCACCGGCCGCCGCATGGTCCTGACCTGGCACCCGATCCTCGACCTCACCGAGGCCGACGTCTGGCACCGGATCGCGGATGCCGGCCTGGAGTACCACCCCGTCTACGACGCTCTCCTCCCGCGCCTGTCCTGCGTCTTCTGCGTCCTGGCCGGCCGCGACGTCCTGGTGCGCGCCGTACGCCTGTGCTGGGCCCTGGGCCTGGACCTGCCCGCCCGGTACACCGCCCTGGAGGAGCGCATCGGCCACCGCTTCAAGCAGCAGTTCAGCCTCGCCGAGGTCGTTGCCGAGGCCGCCCGTGCCGAGGCCGAGGAGGGGGCGCTGCTCTGGGCGCGCGGGGACGTGCTGCGGCGCCACGTCGGCGAGCGGGCCGCGGCCGACTACCTCCGCCGCCTCGACGCGGCCGCCTGACCGCCGCGGCGGCACGGGGGCGGGGAGCTCTGGCCCCGCCCCCTGGCGTACTGGTTCAGCGCCCGATGCTTTCCTGTGTGAGCATCCACTCTCGGATCGCCCCCAGAGCCAGGCACAGATCGTGAACGGCCTCCGCGCTCTGGCGGAGTTGTTCGACTTTGCTATCGGCATCCGACGGTCGAGGCACGGCTTCCCCAGCCCTTGGGTCCGCATAACGTCTGAAAGGGTCACGCGTCGGATCGTGTTGCAGCGCGAGATGCTTGCCCTCGATGCCGTCCAGCAGCCGTGCGGCACGCCTGAGCTCAGCGTGCTGGGTGGGGGACACCCGCCAGACTTCGGCGTTCTCAAGGAAGGGGCGCACCTCCTTGTCGATCCGGTGCCAGGAATGGCTGATCGCCGACGTCCACCGGTGGATCTCCGGGTACCTGAAGGCCACGTGAAAGGCATCCGTCCTCGCATCGAGGGTCAGCAGCATCTCCCTGGCGCGCTCGGGAGATCGGTCCTCTGCCCACCCCTGGGTCAACTGGCGGAGGCGATGGTTGACGCGCTGGAACGCGGAAATGTCCTCCAGTGCTTGGTGGCGTGGCGCCCTGTTGAAGCCCGTGAGGACGACGCGCTGGAAGTCGCGGGCCGCCTCCCTGCCTCGCCTCTCGGCAGTCATCCGGTTCGCTGCCTCGGCCTGCAGTGAGCCGAGATGCGAAAGTCCCACGAGAGCGAGAGGAACTCCGAAGAGCAGGCTCGCGAAGCTGGACGCCAGATTGGTGAGGAAGCTGCGATCGTCCCACCATCCGTGTCCGTCGCCGTAGATCCCCAGCGCGATCGCGAGGATGCCCAGGGGAAGGCACACCTTCAGCACCCACCGGATCGGGTTCGGCGTCTCCAGCCACCACCGCGGCGCTCTGATCGACCGTCCTGCCATACCCCGCCCCCTTGACCGTCGTCTGCACTGTGCGGGCCATGGCCGCGAACTCCCCACCAAGAACCCCGCTTCCGGCATCAGAACTCTCCGCCGGTGCCGACCTTGTTGTCCAGGCCGCCGCTGGAGTAAAGCCGCCGGCGGTCTCGGGTCTCGTGGCCTCCAGTGAACTACCGGGGGAAGGTGCCTCCTAGTCGAAGTGATGCTTTTGAGGTATTGTTTTATCGTAAGGTGGGAGTGGCGCCCGCCCGGCACCGAAAACACCGCACCAACCGGCCTCACGACGGCCGGCCGGAGACGGGAGACACCTCATGACGGACGCTCAGACCGCCCAGCGCATCGCCGAACCCATCCGCGTGACCGCCTTCGGCGCCGACGCCGAGGGCCTGGTCCACCTCCTGCCCGACCACAGCGACACCACCGCCCGCTGCGGGGCCGCTCACTGGCACAGCTACGTCACCTGCGTCGACTGGCTGGAGGAGCGCACCTGCCCGGTGTGCCTGGCCGACCTCGCGCTCGACCTCGGCGCCGAGATCCCCGCGGATGTCCTGGCTGAGCTCGACGAGCTCGCCGCCCCCTGGCCGGGCCGCTGGCTCCTGCGCCCCCGCGAGGGCGACCTTGAGCGCGTCGTCGGCGTCTGCGCCGGCCCCGGCGGCTGGGACGAAGGCCTGCGCGCGCTCGGTGCCCGCTACGACGCCGTCAGCCTGGACCTCTCCAACGACGCCTGCGTCATCGCCGAGCGGGCCGGACACCGCCGCATCGTCACCGACATCACCCTGCTCGACCCCGAGCACCCCGCACTGCGCTGGACCGTCGGCCTGATCATTTCCCCGCCCTGCCCCGCCTGGTCCACCGCGGGAAAACGCGCCGGCCTCACCGCCCGGTCCCTGACGATCCTCACCACCATGCTGCGCGCCGTGGGCAAGGCCGCCGGACACGGCCGCCGCGAGCGCTCCGGCACGACGTGGGCCGAGATCCGCGCCATGGCGGCCGCCATGCCCGACCCCGGGGCCGGGCTCATCGCCGAGGTCCTGATCTGGGCGCTCGGCCTCCAGCTCCACGGCGAGACCCTGCGCTGGGCCGCGATGGAGCAGTCCGCGAACCTGCCCGCCGAGGTCCGGGAAGCGGTCAGCTCCGAACTGGCCCTCGCCGGCTGGTCCCAGCAGCAGTGGGTCGAACTCGACGCCGCCGACTACGGCGTCGCCACCCACCGCCACCGCGTCTTCCTCATGGCGGTCCGCTACGGCCGCATCCCCGGATCCGTCCGGCCCGCGGCGCCCTTCGCCGAACAGACCCTCGCCGCCGCCCTCGGATGGGACGAGGGCGAGCGGGTCAATACCCGGGGCGTGCGCGGCCTGGACGCCAACGGACGCCCCAAGGGCGGCAACACCTTCTCCGCCGACCGGCCCGGCTGGTGCCTGACCGGCAAGGCCCGCACCTGGTTCCGCGAATCCGACGGCCTGCGCCTGACCGAGGCCGAGGCCGGACAGCTCGTCGGATTCCACCCCGCCTACCCCTGGCGCGCCCAGACCCCGCAGCTCGGACGGGAGATCTCGCGGACCTCGGCGTTCCAGCGAATCGGGGACGTGGTCTGCCCGCCGGTCGGCGCGGTCATCCTGGGCGCCCTCACCGGCCGCCCCTGGCGCCAGCTCGTCGAGAACTACCTCGCCAGGGTCTACGCCGGCGCCAGCGCCCCCACGCCGGTCGAGACGCCGCAGCACCGCCCGCGGCGCACACCGGCAGACCTGCTGGCGCTGGCCGCGTAGCCCGGCCGGAGCCGGACCTCTGCCGCCGGACAGGGCCCTGGAGCCCTGGGCCCTGAGTGCCGGCGTGCGACCTCAGCTCCCTGGCGTCCGCGAAGCGGTCGCCAGGATGCCTGATGCCCGCAGCTTCCGCGCCAGGAGCTCCATCTCGGGCAGGGTTCCCGAGTACAGCCCGGCCAAGACTTGCTCCATCACGGCCCGGATGTCCTCCAGGCCGATGCCGAGTTCCGTCCGCAGCACCCGCATGACGGCGGCGTTCCTCGTCGGCGGGGCTACCCGCAACCTCGCCTGGCCGTACTCGGAGAGCAGCCGGCCGCGCAGCTCCTCCGGCAGGTCGCCGTCGCACACGGCCAGGTCCAATCCGCAGGCCGGACAGGTCGACTCGACGTCCCACCGCAGTGCCTCGCCCACCAGTGCCTGAACACCGCACCACTCCGCCTCGGCGCCGCATCCCTGGCACGCCGCGGAGTACCTGATGGATTCGACCAAGATCGACTTTTCCATAATCCCACCCCTCAAGAGGGGAGGTTAGACGGCGAGCAGCGAACGGCTCCCCCGGGCGCCGACATGCCCCCGGCGCCTGAATTGGTCGTGGGGCGCCGTCCGGCCCTGGGCCGAGCGCCAGGTCCTGCGTCTGTTCCCGGAGCTGACCTGGAGCGTGGAACCAGACCGCCAGGCCATCCCGCCCGGCAGCTGAACACCTTCCTGCCGTCAGGGTGACGATAGCCCGTCACCCTGACGGCCCTGCTGCTGTCCACATTCGGGCCTCGGCAGGACCGCCTACGCGCCTGCCTCGGGGTTGCCCAACTTGGCCCAGGGGCAGATCGCCCATGCCTCCTCCAGGATCGTGTTGATGACGGGCCGCCCGTCGGCGATGGACCGCAGGGACCAGCCCTCGTTCATCGGCTGTTCGATTTCGGCGAGCAGCGCCTGTTCGAGGCTGGGACCGGTCGCGACGACGGCGTCCTCCAGTTCGCTGACCGAGGCGACCAGCGTGGGGATGTCCGTGGCCGGAAGAGTTTCCCGGAACCCGGGGGTATTGGCGAAGTGATACGGCTCCATGGTGATCGCGAGGCCGAACATCGGCCGGTCGTGGGGAATGTGGCTGAACTGCGGATCCCGATCACGGATCAGCTTCGCCGTGTTGGGGATCTGCTTCTCGATGGCCTTGCCCAGCTTGGTGACCAGCTCGTCGCCGAACTCCTGCTGGGGACCGAGCCGCAGGCCGGCGGTAGGCCGGACCGACTTGACCTCGACCAGCAGCACGAGGCCAGGCAGGACCACGATCCAGTCGACGCTCTTCTTCCCGCCGCCCTTGCCATAACGGATCTCCGGGATCACCTCGGCGCCGGGCAGGAGGCGAAGGTGCCGTCCGACGTACTGCTCGAACAGCTCGGCAAGGTCCCGAGTGAACGCCAGGAACGTCTCATCGTCCTTGCCTTTGTAATGCTCGTTACCTGTGTAGAACAGGCCCATGGGACTGACCTTGCCCAGCACGGCGGAGGTGACCGGGATGAGGTAGTCGCATCCGTAGCCTCGGACCAGCGGACGGGACCGCAGCGGGTTGGGGGTGTAGCGCCGCAGCCGGGGATCGGAGGTCATCAGGCCGGCCTCGAAACGCCCCCGCTCCTCCGCGGCTTCGGTCGCGAAGTGCCGCTCCAACACCGCCTGGATCGCCGACCGGCTGGCCAGGGTCTCGAAGTAGGCGAGCTCGTTCTCGGGCAGCCAGGCGAGATCGAACCGTCCCTCCCGCATGGTTGCCGCGGTGTACAGCAGCATTCCGAGCCCTGCGTAGTCGGCCAGCGGGCAGCCGAGGAGGTCCTGCGCCCATCCGTCGGTGAGCACCGCCAGGGGCTTGGTGGGCGCGGTCTGGGCGAGCATGGCGACGCTTCGCGCGAGCTCGGAGAAGTCGTCCTCCTGCCAGGTGAACTGCTGGCCGGCGACCCGGAGCATGAACCCCTCAAGGCGCTCGCCGACGGGCAGGCTCCGCATCGGATCGTCCAGGGCCAGGTGCTGGGCGAGGATCTCCCGGAGGTCGTCCTCAGAGGCTGCCTGCTGCCTGTACTCGTTGCCGCGTGCCAGCGACATCCAGGCAGCGTCCGCGAGCGCCCAAGGCCGGGACAGCCCGGAACGGTCGGTGAGCCACTCCTGCTTGGTCGGCCGCTGCGCACTCGTTCGTGCGATCAGCGGCAGGAGGGAACTGGGCGGGTGCCGGCGCACGCGCTGCACGTACTCGTAATCAGAGACAGGGAAGCGGAAGAACGAGCGGGCCATGCCCGCGATTCTCCTTTGTGGAGGACTCGAACAAGGGCGAATTTTCCCAGATGCGGTCGGCCGTCTCCTTCAGTTGGAGCGCGCAAGTCGAGTGAGAGCAAAACACTCTGAACAGGAAAAGGAGGGGCGACAGACCCCGCTTGTGATTCTTGAGTGTTATAGTTGTTTAGTGGATCGGCGGTGGCAGCCGACCACACCGGAAACCCACTCTGCATCCTCGGAGGCCCTCATGCCCTTGGGCTTCACCCACCCCCACGAGTTCAGCTGCTTCGGCACGCTCCACCCCGACCACCTCGTCAACTGGGAGTTCGGCGCCCCCCACACCGCCCGCGAGCTCGCCGAGCTGTTCCCCGGCGCCTGCACCACCGTCCCGCTCGACGCCGAGACGGACATGCACCACCACGCCGAGGACCCGGGCGCGCCCAACCTCGTGGCGCAGCGCCTCGCCGCCCGCTACGGCTTCGGCGACCTCGACATCCGGGGCCCCGTCCACTTCACCGGCCCGAGCGGCGAGAGCGACCGTGCCTACGGCATCGCCCCGGATCCCTTCGAGGTCTTCTACAAGCGGGTGAAGGAGATCTGCGCCGACCTCGGCGTTCGCCTCTGGTGCAAGCTCCGCCCCGGCGACACCGTCAGCGTCCGCTACACCGACCTCGCACGCGGCGACGTCTACTGGTCCATGAACCGCCCCCACCGCGCCCTGTGCTTCCGCGACCTGCCCCCCGACAGCAAGACGCTGGAGCTCATCCCGGACGCCCGCTACCTCGTCTGCGACGACGAGAAGACGTTCCTCGCCTACGGCGCCTACGAGTGCCGCGCGGACCGCACCCCCGCCGGGTACTGGCAGCGCACCGGCAACCAGCTCCTGGACGCCTGACCCACCCACCCGCACCATCCCCGCCCCCGGCCTCCCGCCGGGGGTGGGGCCCCACCCATACCCGGCGCTCACAGCCGACCCCCGACCGCCCTCCAGGAGGAGCGATGTACACGACCCCGCAGGACTGCCACAGCGCACTCGAAACCGCCCGCGCCCAGGCGCGTGGTCTGACCCGTACCCTCACCGCCACCCTCGCGCACATGTACCCGCACGCCGCCTACCTGGTCCTGAGTCGCTGCCCGGACTCCGGCGAGCTCCACCTCGACAGCCTGCGGACCGCCAGCGGAGGCCAGCAGCACTCCTTCGGGGAATCGCCCGACCGGCTCCCCGACCTCACGGACCCCGCACTGCGCTCCGCCTGGGGCCAGTTCGACCCCCGCGACCCGCAGGTCCTGCTCCGGCTCCTGCGCGACCTCGACACCCTCGGCGTGCGGTTCGGCTTCCTCCCCGACTCCGCGCAGCAGCCGGACGACCCGGCCTGGGACGCCCCGTCCCTGCTGTGCCTGGTCGTCAACGCCGACGCACCCGAGCCGGAGGACCGCGAGCGGGAAGTGACCGTGAGCGTCGACCTGACCGTCACCGAGGAAGTCACCTACGAGTTCACCGCCGAGGTCCAGCTCCCCGCCCACCTCGCCCACAACCCGGGCGCGCTGCGCGCCTACCTCGCGGACAACGAAGAGCTCTGGCTCGACGACCTCGACCCGCTCGGCGCAACGCTCTCGGTCAACGAGCGCAGCCTGGACGAGGCCTCGCTGACCCTCGCTGCCTAGACCTCCGCCCACCCGACACGGGCGCCGGGCGCGCCCGGGAAGGACAGCTGCCGCATGCCGGAGTACAGCGTGACCTGGACGATCGACATCGACGCCGACACCCCCGCCCTCGCCGCCGCAGCAGCGCTCGGGATCCAGCGCGACCACGGATCCTCGGCCACCGTCTTCACCGTCCACACGGACGACGGTGACCTGCTCGTCGACCTCGACCCCCACCAGCCGGGCACGCCGCAACAGAGCTGCCCCGCCCCTGACCACACAACCCACCCCTCCTCGCGCCCCGGCACGGCCCACCGCCGCGCCGGGGCGCAGGCGCATCCCGGCACGGCCGGAGCGAACCGCCGGCCAGGCACGCCCCTCGCGATGTCCGGCGCCATCGTCCAGGAGCCGGCCGCAGGCCAGGCATTCCCGCGGGGCCGGCGGTGCCTGTCAGGGGAGTGGTGGAGGCCGGTGGCACAGCGCCAGCGGGCCCTTCACATGCCGCTGAACAGGGGAAACGGCGGGTCATGACACCCCGAGAATTGGTGGTGAATGATATAGTTGTCTAGCTGGTTGGCGGTGGCAGTCGACCAGCACCGAAGCACCACTCCCAGAAAAAGGGGACACCCATGCCCACTCTCACCCTGGACGGCTACGCCCTGCGGATCGACCCCAACGGCAAGTTCAGCCTGCTCGACTGGGGCCACGACACGCGCCCGCAGGACGCCCTGGACACCGACCGGGTCCGCTCCTTCGACCTGACGACCCAGCTGATCATGTGGACCGACGAGCTGGCTGTCCCGCTCGGCCTCCCCGGCAACGACCCCGCGCGCCAGCTCCTCCAGGCCTACCAGGCCACCCCTACCCCGGTCTGCGGCACGGCCGTCTTCACCGGCTCCACGCGCGACGGCACGCTCCTCGGCCTCACCGAGGCCCAGGCACTTGTCCTCGTCGACCGCTACATCAACCGCCCCCGAGCCATCCCCGCCCCGCGCGGCTGACCCACCCCGCTCCCGGCCCCGGACCCACCCCCGGGGCCGCCCGCACCCGACGAAAGGCAACCCTCGTGAAGTTCACCATCATCGGAGACTGGTACTCCGTCCCCGACCTCGCCAGCTCCTTCGCCGTCGTCGCCGAAGGCGAGGACTTCGAGGAAGCGAAGACGAACGCGGCCCACGCGGTACTGGAGGCCTACCCCCACCGTGCCGGAGAGGGCTACGAAGAGACCCCCGAGACCCTCTGGGGCGGCGACAACGGCGCGTACGTCGTCGCCGCGTTCCACGGAGACCTCACCGCCCAGGCGGCCGACGCGGCGGAGTTCAAGCTGATCACCTGACCGCCGCCGCCCTCGGGCACGCGCCACCGGTGACCCGGCCCCGACGGGGCCGGGCCACCGGGACAGCAAGACAGCCCCCTCACTGTCCCGGCGCGGGCACCGCGTTCCGCTGTGCTCTGCGCGGCCGGGCATGGCCGGGTCCTGCGCGCCGGCAGGGAGAAGCGAAGGCCCAGGCGCTGCACACGGGAGGGGTGTGCGGGGGCGGGATGCCGAGTGAGTGCTCGTTGCGCTGCGCTCCGTGGGAGGGACGTGGGTGGCCGGCCATGTCGCGCGCCAGGAACGGGCGATGGAGCCGCCCCGCCACGCGGAAGGCGGTGCCCGGAGATTCACCCGGAGCGGAGTGCCGAGAACCCCCGGAAGTGACTGTTGAGTGATATAGTTGTCTTGCTGGTCGGCGGTGGCAGTCGACCACAGACCGAATTCATACGCAGCCGCGAGGAGACATCATGTCCCACACCCTGTTCGCCGCCCTCAACCTCATCGAGCCCGGCGACATCGTCCTCTACCACGGCAGCATCCCCGCCCACCACGGGCTGTACATCGCCCACCCGTGCACCTGCTTCGACTGCGCCCGCGCGGACCACCTCGGCACCACCGACGTCCGCTACCGCCTCACCGACCCCTTCGACGAGAACACGGACCCCACCACGCTGCGCTGCGTCCGCCGCCGCTCGATCACCCGATCGGCCGCCAACGCCTGACCCACCCGGGGCGCAGCCACAGCTGCGCCCCACCCGGCGGCGGGGAGTGGCACCCCGCCGCCACCGACAACCCACACCCGCAAAGGAAAATGGAATGACCAAGAGCGCCATCATCCCGACGCCCACCAATTCCGCCGAACTCTCCGGGACTTACGCGAACATCATGTCCGCGCTGAAGACCGTGGCACTCGGGATTCCCTCCGCGAGCCCGGTCGAGTCCCAGAGCGGGGTCCTCATCGAAACCGGCTCCAAAACGGTCACGTTCACCGCGTTCGACTTCGAGACGTCGGTCTCCGTCGCGGTTTCCTGCTCCACCCCCGAGACCAGCGGCACTTCCCTGCTCTCCCACACCCAGCTGGTCAAGATCCTCGGCGCGATCGTCGCGGGCGAAACCAAGACGACTGCCGCACAGACGGCCATCACCCTCACCGGTGACCTCCTCACCGGCGGCGGCATGACCATCCCGATCACCGCTTTCGACCCCACCGAGTTCGTACGGCCGCCGCTCCCCGCACCGGCGATGGCCACCGTCGACGCCGGGACGTTCCTCACCCAGCTCCAGCGCACCCTCCCCGCCTGCGGCAGCGACTACACCCTCCCCCTCCTGTGCGGCATCGAGCTCACCCTCACTGGCCAGACTCTGACCCTCGCCGCCACCGACCGCTACCGCTTCGCCGTCGCCGAACTCCCCGCCGCCCCTCTCCCCGCCGCCGACACGGAAACCACTGCCTCCGCCGTCATCCCCGGCGACGTCCTCAAGCGCCTGATCCCGGTCCTCAAAGCCACCACCGACCCCCTCACCATCGGATTCAGCCCCGACGGCGGTCGCGTCACCCTGACCACCGGCCAGACCACCATCTCCCAGCGCGCCTACGACGGCCGACTCCCCGGCCACCGCACCTTCTTCCCCTCCCGGGCCGCCGTCAGCGTCAGCCTCCCGCGTGCCGCGACCACCGCCGCCCTGAAGAAGTGCGCATCCATCGCCACGGCCAAGGGAGACCGCAGCTGCCCGGTCAGCTTCCTGTGGGACGGCGACGGCCGCCTCACGCTCGCACCGGTCCTCCCCGAGGACCAGGACCGCGCCCGCCTCACCGGCATCCACCTGACCCACACCACCGAGCAGGGCGACCCCACGGTGCTGCACCAGAGCGGCCTCTCGTTCAACCCCCACTTCCTCGCCGACACCCTGGCCGCATTCTCCGGCGACACCCTCACTCTTCACATCCCCGAGACCATCAAGAAGCCGGACAGCCACAACAAGGCACTGTTCACCGACGGCCCCGACATCACCGGTGACCACTACCGGCACCTCCTCATGGGCATCCGGCTCGCAGAGGGCACCTGGGCCCTCTGACCGCCCCTCCCGCCGGGGGCGCCCCACCAGCGCCCCCGGCAGCACCCCCGAGCAAAGGAGAACAGCCACATGAACCTCATCCGCTGCACGGAGTGCGGGGGCACCCACCACCTCACCCCCGCCGCAGACTTCCAGTGCCACGCGTGCGCCCACCGCATCACCCGCCGGGACATCTCCCTGGACGGCCAGGAAGCATGGGCCGTCGACCCCGCCGGACGCCTCGGGTACGTCACCGACCCCGCAGCGTCCCTCAGCGCCATGGACACGGCTACGGAGGACTACCTGGCCGCCTCCGACCGGCACGCCCGCACACGGGCGCTGAGCGCCTTTCAGGACGCCCTCACGGACTACCTGGACGCCCGCAGCGCCGGCCTCACCCCGGCCCGCCGGCACATCAGCGAAGACATCCGGACCGCCGTCGAGTCGGCCACCGAAATGATCACCGAAGAATTGAACTTCGGCGAGTGCGAAACCGACGTCATGGGCCTCATGGCAAACACTCTCCTCGCTCTTCTGGAAAACCCGGAATCCGCATTCGGGGAAATCGTTCTGAAGAACTACGGAATCCCTGTAAAGGAAATCCGTACATGGTGGGGATGGAACCACTAAGACCGTGTCCTATTATGTGGTGAGGCGGTCGTTGAGGTCGTCATGGGGCGGGGTACGTGGAGTTGGATTGTTCCGGACAGGCTGTGAGCGGTGATCAAACCGCTGTTGCTGAAGGTTGAGTGTCGCACTCGCTATCCCGAACGAAAGCGGAATCCGGACCGCCTGGTGTTCCAAGGCATTCTGTTTGTGCTCCACACCGGGATCGCCTGGGAACACCTGCCGCAAGAGCTCGGCTTCAACTTGGGCATGACCTGCTGGCGCCACCTGGCCGAGTGGACCGAGGCCGGCGTCTGGTCCCGGCTCCACGAGACCCTTCTGGCCGAACTCCGCAGGACGAACCTGCTGTATTTCTCCCGGGCTGCGGTCTACGGCTCCCAAATCCGGGCGTTAAAAGGGGCACCAAGACGGGAAGAATCCCCGGGGTGCCACCCCGGGGATTCTTTTCATCGCTGCGGCAGGTCAGTTGCCGATTTTCTTGAGTAGCGCCTTCATGAAAGCCGTATAGGCGCTGCACAAACCTTATGGTAGTGCCGGACGGTTCAGGATAATTTACCTATCCCATTCTGTCGAACCTTACTCCGCTACCATTCTGGCTTCCATTCAACGCAAGTGGGACGTTGTCCGCCAGTTGCAATGAATTCCTTGGCTGCGGCCCTGACGATCTCCAAGGGGATCTCGCAATGCTCAGGAAGTTCCCGCATGTGACGTACAAGCGTGTAGATGGGCTCTTCGCGAGTGTCCGGAGAGCCGACTGTCGCGAAGTTCCCATGTTCATCCATGAAGGTGAGGACGCCGAAACCGGTGTCTCCGTCCACTCCGACAATGAGCTCGTGATCGAAGTGCCCGCCTTCCAGGCGTTCGCGTTCAGTGGAGAAGACCTGAGCGAGCGTCCCGGAAGGACCATAGGGCGATTTGGTGAAAATCAGATCGTCGATCATCTTGTCGACATCGTCTGGAGTGAAAATTTCGACCGGTGTATCGCAGTGGGCCGACAGGTAGACAGCCTCCGCTTTAACACTTTCGGTCATTGGGAACTCCAAACTTCAGGCAATTCATAATGCCCTCGCCATTCTTCCAGTGAACCCTCATTACGCCTACATCCTTAAGGAGGATATCAAGGACCTCAGTGCAGGTGTTTCTTCTGTTGCATGGGCCATCGGGGTGATTGATCACTATGTCTGCATCCTTGATGACCCCTTCAGACATTCCCATGATGGCTGCGAGCTTTGTTTCGGCGTGATCGGCGTCTCCAGCTTTGGCTGTGCCTTTGAGCCTGGGAGGGTCTGTTTTCCGAAGGATGTCACTGACCCAGTCGATCTCTGCTGCCGATTCCTTCTTTAGCCCGCTTCTAATGTCCCTGGTTACGCCATCGGGCGTTGTCCATCGTCCAGAAGTGTGCTTTCCTTCGAAAAGAGGAAGGAGGTTCCATTCTGCTTCTGGATCGCAGTTGAAACGTCCCGAGGCTGCAAGCGTGATTGACGTGCCTGCAGCTTGGACGTCGCTGGGGGATGCTTCTACGCTTCGAGGGTTCCCTCCTAGAAGGGTCTGGAAACCGGAGCTAGAAACAGAAGGAATCGGGCATTTTGGAAGCTGGACTTCCGCATCCTTTTCCTTCTTGAATCCATTAGCGATGTCCTCGATTTCATCGGATGCCTTCTTGAGGAGTTTGAGCTTTCCCCATGGAAGGACGCTGAGGATGGCGAGTGAGCATCCGCCGAGGGCCGGGTTTTGGATGCAGTCCTGGCTGATGTCCTCAGCGCCACTGTAGGACCAGGCGAGTCCGAATACGACCTCGTAGAACTTGCGATTATGTTCGTTCTGCTTTTCGACCTTATCGCAGTCCTCCCACGCCGTGGTGCGAGGGACGAGGACCAAGCACTGGTCGCTGTTGTTCTTGCTTTCTCTGAGGTTCTTCTCGTTTTCTGCCTTCCTGGCTTCTTCTGCCTTCTTGAGTTCTGCAGCGATCTCCTTTTCAAGCTCGGTTTTCACCTCCTCCCAGGCGGTGGTGGCCATCGCCTTGGCGTCTTCGGCGTTCTGTCCAGCTTCGAGGGCAGAGGCACGTGCCGCGTCGGCGGCGTCGCCGGCGTCGGCAGCTGACTGCTGGGCGTGTGCGGCGGATGCTTCGGCGCGGGCGGCGGATGCTTCGGCTGCGTCGGCGTCAGCGTCTGCGCGGTTGGCGGCGTTGCGGGCGGTGGTGGCGGACTGCTTCGCTTCGGCGGCGCTGGTTTCTGCCGCGTCGGCCGCTGCGTCGGCTTCGGTTGAGTAGCCTGCGGCCTGTTCGGCGGAGGCCGTGGCCTGGTTGGCTGCCTCTGTGGCTTCGGCGTCGGCCTTGTTGGCCTTGGCCGCTGCGGCTGCTGCGAGCCAGCGGTTCTTGTTGGCGGTGGCCGCGATCAGTGATGCTTCCGAGACGAGGCGTTGGACCTGTGCCTCGTGCTGCTTGGTCAGTTTGTCCTTGCGGTCAGCGGTGTAGCGGCCGACGGTGACGAACTGGTGGACATCTTCTGCGGTTCCGACGAGTGCGATCTCGGCAGCGGACTTGACCTCGGGCCCGGATGAGCTGCTGTTGAAGAGCTGCGTGGCGAGGACCGATTCGTCGGCGAAGCGCGCCGAGTGCTGTGTGGCGTCGAGGAAGCGTGCGAGGGCCTTCCCGCTGCCGTCGTCGAGGGCGGCGAGAGCCGCTTCCTTCACTCCGATGCCGCCCTTGTTGTAGATGGCGGTGACGGCCACGGACATGTCCGTTTTGCCTGCGGTGTACTGGCCGGTGGTGTAGAAGGCCTCGATCTGATCCAGCGTGCCCTTGAGGGCTTCGGTCGCAGCCGTGCGGACTGAGGGGTAGGGGCTCAGGTGGGACAGCTGGACGACCCGTTCACGGATCTCTCGCCGCTCGGCCTCCCGCCATCCGGCCCGCAGATACTCGATGACGTCCTGGTCCGTGCCTGCGAGGGCACGGGCGGCGGCGTCCTGGCTGATAGGGGTGCTCAGCCCGAGGACCTGCAGGGCGAACTTCCTGCCTCGACCGGCGAGAGCCGCAGGGTCGGTTCCCGGGGCGGCAGCTTCAGCGGAGAGGTTTGCTGCCGCGGTGGTGAGTGCCCGCCGGTCTGCCTCCGCCTTGGCCAGTCCCGAGACTGCACCGTGCATCAGAGACCGGCGGGTGGTGACCTGCTGAATGCCACCCTTGGTACGGGCGGTGAGCTCGTTCGCCTCAGACTGACGAGCCAAGTCGAATGTCGTCTTCGCGGACTTGGCCGCCGCGTCTGCGGTCTCCCACGCCTTCTTCGCGGCCGCCGCGTGTTCATTGGCCAAAGCCGCCTGGCTAGAGGCTTCACCGGCATGTTCGACCGCAAGTTGAGCGGCTGCGGCCGCGTTCCGTGCATGTGTGGCCGCGTTGTTCGCGGCTGTACGGGCCTCGAACGCGGCTGTTGCCGACTGGTCCGCCAGAAGCGCGGCGCTGACGGCCGCGGCCTTTGCGGCGGAGGCGTGTCCTCGTGCCTCGCTCGCCGCGGCGCGGGCGTCGCCGGCGTATCCGCCGGCAGCGGCGGCACTGTCGGCGGCAGCGTCTGCGGACTGGGCGGCAGCGTTGGCGTTGTCGCCGGCGCTGGCCGCCGCCCGCACCGCCGTAGCGGCGGCGGCGGAGGCCTTGCCCGCCATCTCCGCGGCAAGCGCGGAACCCTCCGCCAAAGTCGCGGCCATCAGCGCTGTCGCCGCAGCCGTCTTCGCCTCAGCGGACTTGGCAGCGTCCTGGCCGGCAGCGATGGCGGCGGTGTACGCCTTGTTTGCGGCATCGGCCGCCGCCGCGGCAGCGGCAGCAGTCTGCGCTGCAGCGAAGGCCGCCGTGCGCGCCGCACGATTGGCAGCGTTGGCCGAAGTGATCGCCTGCTGCGCGGCGAGCCCTGCAGCCCGGGCGGCATCCGCCGCAATCTTGGCCTTGTCGGACGCTACTTCAGCATCATCCTTGGCTGCTGCGGTCTCCGTGGCAGCCTGCGCCGCGAGCTTCTTGGCCTCCTCGGAAGCTTGAACAGCGGCTTCGGAGGCGTCTACAGCTCCCTTGGTGGCGTCTTCCGCCTGCTTGCCTGCCTGCTTCGCCTGCTGCGTGAGCTGGGAGATTGTCAGGTGTTCCTGATCGCGGTTACGGGCCACATGTTGCCCGAGCGCGAGGAACTCCGAGACGTCGGCAGGCGTCCCGTCAAGGGCCAGCAGCGCGGCGGCCTTGACGTTGGGGCCGCCCTTGGCATAGATCTGCGTGGCCTCGACCTGCTCATCGGCCTGCCGCGCTATGTACTGACCGTCGGAGAGGAACTTCTCGCGGTCCTCTCGGGTTCCGTCTAGCGCGGCGACGCCGGCTTCCTTGACCCCGACCCCGCCGCTATGGACGATGCGGGTGATCTCGACCTGCCGGTCGGTGTCCAGGGGCCCTTGCCAACCGGACAGCAGGAAGCTGTTCAGCGCCTCGGAGGTGTTCGCGTCGATAGCCTTGAGGGCTGCCGTCCGGACGCTGGGGCCGCCGACAGCCAGCATCCGTGTCGCAGCTACCGAGTCATCAGCAAACTCGTTTTGTGCGACGGTGACGAAGAAGTCGCGGACGTCCTGTTCGGACCCGAGAAGTGCACGTTCGGCAGAGCGCTGGACGCCCTCGCCGCCCTCCTCCCAGTAGTTGACTACCGCCATCCGAGCCCAGAAGTCGACCAACTTCTCGCCCGGCGCGTCCTCCGCAAGGGCAGGAGCAGCTCCCAGGAAGGTTGCGGTGAGTGCAGTTGGCAGGGCTAGAGCAGCCGCCTTGTACGCCAGGTGCTTCCGCGAGCCAGTTCTCACACTTCGGGCACTTCGCTTAAATAGGGCAAATCTCTTCAAGTTGATGGTTCACTTTCACGTCTGTCGGTGGCGCCGTCGAGCGCCGCGCCGGAGTGGTGGTCGCGGTGGGCGCGGGCACGCCTCATGCCATACGACAGTGTCTGTTTGGCGGACCGACACCCTACCTTTGCATGATCCTTACATATGCTTTACTGCGGAGGTAACGCAGGCTCGGACGCGTGTCCGAATCAACACCTCTTGGAGCCTCTGTGCCCATACGCCGTACTCGCGCGGCTCTCATCGCTGGCTTCGCAGCCACGGCAGCCGCAGTCGCCGCCCTGTCTCTCGCCGTAAACGGCGCCGCCAATGCGACGACCCCTGCAGCCGCCCCCAATGCAATTCCGGCCGTAGACGACGTTCCGCCGCCGCTGTCTGTCGAGACCCTTGCGTACCCGAATGCGGCAGAGATTCAGCAGCAGGGGATCCTGCTGAAGAGAGGTGACGGTAACATCCTCTTCGAAGCATGTAATGGGAACAACGACATCGTGGTGAAGAACCGGATTTCTGCCACATCAGAGTTCTGCTTCGACGTTCGCGCCAAGCCCGGATTCCTTACTCTCGAGCTGGACGACGTCTTCGCCATTCGTACACGCGATTACGCCGTCACCGCAACGGTCACGGCTGACGGGCAGAAGACCGTCATCAACGCCACGGTCGACGACTACGAACCCATCGGCGAAGGCGCAGGGGGCGCTCGGTCCGCCATCGTGGAGCTTCGAGTAACCGGATGACCTGAAGGCTCTGACGGCGTGAGCCAATTTCAGGTTCAAAACCGACCCCACGCACCCTTGCTGCGGAAGGTCGATCTGCGCCGTCGCGTGTCTTACGTAGCGCCTACATTACGTCAGTCTTTTTCACCAAGGATCAACAATGTCTTTGAGACGCCCGAGTCGTCTTTTGGTCACAAGCGCAATCGCCGCGTTTGCAGGGATTGTATCGATGGCTCCATCCAGTGCACTTACCGGAGCCGATGCTCCTGCAGCACTGAACTTCGTAGCCAAGATCAAAGTCGGGGAGCAGTCCACCTGTACCGGTGTTCTCGTCACTCCGCAGTGGGTGCTGAGCGCGGCCAGTTGCTTCTCGTCGGACGGCACGTCAATCATCGGTAAGCCGAAGACCGCTACCACGGTGACGGTCGGCCGGACCGACCTGACGCAGACGGGCGGCAGCGTTCAGCAGGCTGTAGACCTCGTCCCGCACCCCGACCGCGACCTCGTCCTGGTCCGGCTCGCCGCGGCTGTCCCCGACGCCACTGCCAAGCCCGTCAAGCTCGCCACCACCCCTGCTGCCGCGGGGGAGGAGCTGACGAAGGCCGGCTTCGGGCGCACGAAGACCGAGTGGGTACCGAACAAGCTCCACACCGGCACCTTCACCGTGGCCTCCACCACCGCCACCGACGTCAACCTGAACGGCTCCGACACGGCGACCGTGTGCCAGGGCGACGCCGGCGGCCCCGCGCTGCGGACGGTCAACGGTGTCCACGAGCTCGTAGCGGTCAACGCGCGGTCCTGGCAGGGCGGCTGCCTGGGCACCGACCCCAACGAGGTCCGCACCAACGCGGTCGACACCCGCGTCGACGGTCTCGCCCCGTGGATCGCCATGGCGACCGGCGCGCGCTGGGGCCAGGACAAGGAGAACGCCGCCGCGTCGCAGGAGCTGTCGGGCGACTTCGACGGCGACGGCAAGACCGACACCGCGGTGCTGCACAAGTACGACCCGACCTCGACCGGGGCCAAGCACACCGCGCTGTGGAAGTTCACCAGCACCGCCGGCATCTCCTACCACCCGGTACGCGCCTGGGACAGTGTCGCCTCGGGTACGGGGTCGTGGGACTGGGACCGGTCCAAGGCCGTCGCGGGTGACTTCAACGGTGACGGCAAGGCCGACGTCGCGGTCCTCTACGACTACGGCCAGACCGCCGAAGGCGTGAACCAGGCCAAGCTGTGGACCTTCCTGAGCAACGGCACCGGCTTCGACAAGCCGGTGCTGAAGTGGAGCTCCACCAGCTCGTGGGACTGGAACCGTTCCGAGCCGATGGCCGGCGACTTCAACGGCGACGGCAAGACCGACGTCGGCGTCTTCTACAACAACGGCACCGACGCCAACAACCGCAGCACCACCACGCTGTGGACGTTCACCAGCAACGGCGCCGCCTTCGACGCTCCCGCAGTGAAGTGGACCTCCGCCTCCTCGTGGGACTGGAACCGCTCCCTGCCCGTGCCCGGTGACTACAACGGCGACGGCAAGGCCGACATCGCGGTCCTCTACAACTACGGCGCGACCTCGGGGGGCATCAACCAGGTCCGCCTGTGGACCCTCAGCAGCAACGGCGCCGGCTTCAACGCACCCGTCGAGCAGTGGTACTCCGGCTCCACCTCGTGGAACTGGACCCGGTCCAAGCCCTTCGCCGGCGACTACAACGGCGACAACAAGGACGACATCGGCATCCTCTACAACAACGGCACGACCATCGAGGGCGTGAACCAGACCAAGCTGTGGACCAGCAACGGTGACAGCTTCGACGCCCCCGTCACCAAGTGGGACTCCGGAACCACCTCCTGGGACTGGAACCGCTCCATGCCCGTCACCGGCGACTTCAACGGCGACGGCAAGGACGACATCCACGTCCTGTACGACTACGGCCAGCAGGCCGACCAGACCTACCGCGCCGCCTGGTGGCGCTTCACCAGCACCGGCCCGGACTTCAACAACCCCTACCGCGTCTGGGACAGCATCTACGTCGCCCCCTAACCGGCACACCAGCACACCACTGACATAGACGCACACCCTGTGGCCTCCACGACACCACACGTGGAGGCCACAGCCACGCTTCGTGCCGACACCCGCCGATCGGCACCTCATCGCCCTCAGCGTTCCCGGCCGAAGGGGACCTCACCTCTCGGTAACAAGCCGGCTGGCGTGACCGCAAGGCCGACCCGTGACACGTGGGATGCGCCGTGCAGCAGCGAATGCTGCGCGTAGGGTCGTCTGGACCGAGATGTTCTGTCCCTGCGAGGGACTGCTGGGCCCGACACGAGGTGGTCAAGCCATGAAGTTCGAGTGCCGGAATTTCGGCACGCCGGATCTGCCTCGTCGTGGCCTGACCGCGAGCTCCGCCCCTCCTGAGATCCTGCTCGTCGACATCGAAGCGGACCTCGTGATCAGCGACAACGGCCGCACCGTATGGAACGAGGACATGTTCCCGGTGGCGGAACTGGCCTACGACCTCGCGCGCTGGCTCCGTCTCGCGGACGGAGCCAGAGGAAACTTCACGTTCGACTCGTCGTACGAACAGCCCGGAGCAGTCCAGATCGTGGCGACCGACGAAGGCTGGCGCGTCGGCTCCGCCTTCTCCGCAGACACCCAGAGCTCACCGGTGAACTGGGAAAGCCTCGTCCCGGATCTTGTCGCGTTCATCGAAGACGTGCGCGCCGGAGTGGCCACGCTCGGAATCAACCCCGACTTCATCCCACGCCCCTGACCGACCCCGCTCCGCCGCGGAGGCACGGGGAAGCGGTGGCTGTCTGGTCAGGTGGCCCTCGAATCTGCCGACGCGGTGAGCTTGAAAGCCCCCAGGCTGCGGGGACCACTTCAGCGCGCCACTGTTACCGGCGAGAGTGAACGGAAGACCCCACTCGTGCGGGGGCCAGCAGACAGCTCCCGGTCGAGGAACCGGCGCAGCGGCGTACGGGGATTGCGCAGACCGGACGTGAGACTCATCAGAGCACCGCCCTTCAGCGGCAGCCACCACGCCCCCAGGAGGCGGAGACGGTCAGCTCGTCCACGCCCTATTTTATCGCTGGTCAGGGCACGTTTCACGATGACAGCCAAAGGGGCCCGGCCTCCCCACCGGGACGGCTTCCCGGCGCCGGTCCGGTGGGGAGGGCTCGCGCAGCGCGCCGACGGCCTGCTCGCTCACGAGCCCCTCACGGTGCCGGCCGCCCCACCCCGCTCTGCCCCGTTTACGCCTGTGCCGGGGATTCGTGGGGGATGGGCCAGAGTTCGACGGGCTCGGTGTCGGCGATGGGCATGTCCGCGGCGATCGCCTGCGCCCGCTGGAGGCTGTCGCAGTCCAGCAGGTAGAAACTGGCGATGTGTTCCTTGGTCTCCAGGTACGGCCCGTCGGTGACCACCGGAACACCCTCCCCGCGGCGTACCAGCTGGGCGACGGCCGCATCCGCGAGCCCGTAGGCACCCAGCAGTTCACCGCTCTGCCGGTACTTGGTGTTGAAGGCTTCCTGGCGGGCGATCGCCTCCGGCCACGCCTCGGCCGGGATGGCGTCCCACTTGGCCTGGCTGCCGTAGATCATCGCGACGTACTTCATCCCGGCTGTCCTCCCCATGCCGCACGCCCCGACGGCGCGCTGTCACCCCTGGGTCGGAGCCAACAGCAGACCCTCGACACCCGGCGACAACTTTCCCCGGAATCTTTTTCACCGCCGCCGAACAGCCGGAACACGGGGGAGCACGCACCGGTGAGCAGCACACCACACCATCCCCGCTCGGTAACCGGCCCCACCCAGCCCTTCCTGCACCTGCTGGAGTGCCGCCCCTGCATCGTGCTCGCTGACACGGGAACCTGCGCGGTGACCCGAGCCGGACCCACAGGCCACCCTGAGCCGTCGCACTGCGCTTGCAGATCATGCCCCGGTCTCTGTATCGCGGGCGGCCTGCCACCGTTTCAGCTCCGCGAGTGTCTTTTGAACCTCGGCGTGGTTACGGCTGCCGTAGACGCGGGCCTCGTCCTTGGCGAGCTCCCGCAACGCGGTCACTGCGCCTGCAAGGTTGCCGGCCTTCCCGATGAAGACTGCCCACTGGTACCGGGTCGCCAGGGTGCGGGGGTGGTCGGGTCCGAAGACGCGGAGTTGGTCGGTGAGGAGTTCTGCGGTGGCGTCTGCGGCTCCGGCCGGGTCGCCGGCTTCGTTACGCCAGTGGGCGAGGTTACCGCGGGTGGTGAGGGTGTCGGGGTGGTCGGGTCCAAGGACGCGGAGGCGGTCGGTGAGGAGTTCTGCGGTGGAGTCCGCGGCTCCGGCCAGGTCGCCGGTCTCGCCGCACCAGTGGGCGAGGTTGCCGCGGGTGGTGAGGGTGTCGGGGTGGTCGGGTCCAAGGACGCGCAGTTGGTCGGCAAGAAGTTCGGCGAAGGTGTCCGCAGCCCCGGCTGGGTCGTCGGCTTGGCTGAACCAGCTGGCGAGGTTGTTGCGGGTGGTGAGGGTTGCGGGGTGGTCGGGTCCGAGGAGACGGAGTTGGTCGGTCAGCAGTTCGGCGTAGGCGTGGGCGGCTTCAGACGGGTTGCCGGCTTCTCCGCGCCAGTGGGCGAGGTTGTGGCGGGTGGTGAGTGTGTGGGGGTGGTCGGGTCCGAGGATGCGGAGGTGGTCGGTGAGGAGTTCGGCGTAAGCCTCCGCGGCGCCGGCGGGGTTGCCGGCTTCGCCGTGCCAGTGGGCGAGGTTGTTGCGGGTGGTGAGGGTCGCGGGGTGGTCGGGTCCGAGGATGCGGAGTTGGTCTGTGAGGAGTTTGGCGTAGGCGTCCGCAGCTCTGGTGGGGTCGCCGGCTTTGCCTCGACAGCCTGCGAGGCTGTTGCGGGTGGTGAGGGTCGCTGGGTGGTCGGGTCCGAGGATGCGGAGTTGGTCGGTGAGCAGTTCGGCGTAGGCGTCCGCGGCTCCGGCGGGGTCGCCGGTCTCGCCCCGCCAGGCGGCGAGGCTGTGGCGGGCGAGGAGGGTAGTGAGGTGATCAGGGCCGAGGACGCGGAGAGTGTCGGTGAGGAGTTCCGCAACGGCGGCTGCCGCTCCGGCGGGGTCGCCTGCTTCGCCGCGCCAGCCTGCGAGGTTGTTGCGGGTGGTGAAGGTGTCGGGGTGGTCGGGCCCCAGGATGCGGAGTTGGTCGGTGAGGAGTTCGTTGTAGGCGTCCGCGGCTTCTGTGGGGTCGCGGGCTTCGCCGCGCGAGGCGGCGAGGTTGCTGCGGGTGGCGAGGGTATGGGGATGGTCGGGTCCCAGGACACGGAGGCAGTCGGCGAGGAGGTCTGTGTAGGCGTCCGCAGCACCAGCGGGGTCACCGGCTTCGCCGTGCGAGGCGGCGAGGTTGTTGCGGGTGGCGAGGGTGCCAGGGTGGTCGGGTCCCAGGACACGGAGGCAGTCGGCGAGGAGGTCTGTGTAGGCGTCCGCAGCACCAGCGGGGTCACCGGCTTCGCCGCGCCAGTAGGCGAGGTTGTTGCGGGTGGCGAGGGTGCCAAGGTGGCCGGGTCCGAGAACACGGAGGCAGTCGGCGAGGAGGTCTGTGTAGGCGTCCGCAGCACCAGCGGGGTCACCGGCTTTACCGCGCCACCGAGCCAGGTCGCCGCGGGCGTTCAAGACGTCAGCGTGATCCGGGTCAAGTAGCTGCTGTGCGGTGGTGTGGAGGTGTTGGTAGTGGTCGCGTGCGGCGGCGGTTTGTCCGGCTTCGCCGAGGGTGGTGCCGGCTTGGAAGAGGACAGCGTGCAGACCGCCGTCGTCGGTGTCCCGCGGGACGGTGTGGGTGGCCAGGGAAGTGGTGGCGGCTCGGTACTGCCTGCTGCCGGCCACCTCCTGCTCGGGCCACGTCTCGAAGAGCGCTTCGGCGGCGATGGCTCCGAGCCGGTCGATCTCCCCGGGGGTGAGTGTTTCCCGGAGCGTGCGCTGGAGGAGCTGATGGGTGCGCAGGGCGTGGTCGGCGGTGATGTCGGTGAGGTGGAGCCGGTGGAGCACCCGTAGTGCCCGTTTCACGTCCCGCTCGCTTACCGGCCTGCCCGGGACCTCCATTCCGGCATCTCGTGTCTGCTGGAGGTGCTGCTGGAGGGCGGGTGCCGCGGTGATGCCGTCGGGTGTGTTGTTGGGGTCGAGGAGCGCCAGGACGTGCAGGAGGGGCCGGGCGAGTCCGGGAGGTATGAGGGTGTTGGCGTAGTCGATGGACAGGGTCCAGGCGGCGGTGACGGTGTGGGCCTGCCGGTCGGGCAGGCCGTCGATCCCGGGCAGGGCCTCGTCGAGTGGCACCTCGGCGAGTTCGGTGCGGTACTCGTCCAGGGTGAGGGCGTTCTCGCGGATGTAGCTGGCGGCCTGGGCCAGGGCGAGGGGGAGGTGACCGAAGTCGTCGGCCAGCTGCCGCAGCTCGGCGTCCTTCAGGTCGATCCCGGTGCCGGCCAGGCGCTGGCGGAGGTAGTGGACGGCTTCGTCGGGAGTAAAGAGCCCGACGCTGATCTGACGGCGTCCTTCGGTGAGCGCGGCGTCGCGGTTGCGGGTGGTGATGAGGGTGCGTCCCGTCGGTGTGGCCGGCGGCCACAGACCACGGAGCACTCCGGCGGCAGGGACGTCGTCGAGGACGACGAGCCAGCGCTTGTGGGTGGTCTGGAGCCAGGCGAGGAATTCCTGGGCTGCATGGTCGGCGTCGTCACTGGTGACGACGTGCACACCGGCTTTGCTGAGTCTGTGGCAGGCTTGGGCGTAGGCGGCGGTGATGGTGGCGGAGTCGCTGGCGGTGATCCAGAGCAGCAGATCGACCGCCCCGACGGCATTGGCCGCGGAAGGGAGCAGGCTGCCGGCGGGGACGGGCAGGCCGCTGGCGTGGCGGACTTGCTGGATGTGGTGGACGGCGAGCTGGGTCTTGCCGACGCCGCCGAGGCCGGTGACGACGGCCGCCGCATCACCAGACAGGTCGGCCCGCACGGTGGTGTCGGTCGTGTCGGCCTGGATGGTGGTGTCGCCGGCGGCCAGAGCGGCGGTGAGCTGGTCGACGGCGTCGCGGTGCTGGTAGGCGGTGGCGAGTTCGGGGACGGTGCCGAACTGCCGCGGCCACACCGCTGCCGTCGCTTCACCGGCGGGGCTGGTGATGTCGTCGGCGGTGTGCGGGGTGCCGGGAAAGCCGTGCTCGGCCAGCAGCGCGGTGAATCCGGGGTCGTCGAGGAGCCGGTGGACGGGCTCGGCCGTCAGGCGCCGCTCGCCCATACCGGTGCCGTACTCGACGGCGACACCGACGAGGTGGCTGCCGCTGAAGACGGCGGCGCCGGAGGCTCCGGCCCAGGGGCGTTCCTTCTGCCGCGCGGCGGCGGGCCAGACCTTGCAGTCGAGGACCCAGCGCCGGCCGGCGGTGGTCAGGGGAGCGAGTTCGCCGCGGAGGTTCTCGTACTGGACGGCACCGCCTGTGAGGGTGGAGAACGCCGGAATCCCGACCCCGCGATAGGCCAGGGGAGTATCGCCCTGGGGGCGGCCCCACCGCACTGCCGTGGTCAGGCCTGCGTCGGCGTCTTCGTCGAGAAGCAGTAACGCGACGTCGGCCACTTCGGGGCTGTCGGGGCCGGCGTCCGGGCCCGGCCAGATCACCGTCGCGGAGCGCTTGCGGACTCCGGTGTCGGTGCGGGGGTGTCCGACCCAGACGGTCGCACCGGCCGCACGGACTCCACTGTCGTGGACGACGTGGAGTGCGGTCAGCACGAGCCGTGGCCCGATGAGATAGCCGGACCCCGACCCGCCGACGGGCTGGTCGGGTTTGATGTAGACCGTCCGTTGAGCGTCCACCGTGGTCCCTCCGTACCCCGTTGCGTCAGCCTTCTGGTGGGTCGCCGTGTCAGGCGTCGCCGCCGGGCGGGGTGTCGGCTCCCGGCTGCCCGCCGGGTACGTTGTTGCGGCGGATGCGAGGGGGGCGTCCGCCGAGGGCCTCGTCGCGGACGTTCAGCGTCAGGGTCAGTGTCTGCCGGTGCGTGACCCCGCCCCCGCCCCCGGCCTCCACACCACCCTTGGTGCCGAAGGCGCCGATCTCGACGTTGACCTTGCCGTTGCCGTCCTTGCGGAACTCGACCTCCAGACAGAGTTCGGCTTGTTCGACCTCGAACGTGAACTGCTCGCCGGGGCTGGCGTCCGCGGCCTTGTACAGCTCCTCGCGGAGCTCTGCCACCGCCTCGGACAGCGTCACCTTCGCCACAGCTTCCCCCTCCACCCCCGCCCGCGGACGGTGTGCACGATCGGCCTGCCCCGCAGTTTTCCTGACGGCACCTCACCTGCGCAGGGGAAACGTGAAATCCCAGGACACACCACCGGAGTCATTCCGCCACCGTGCGGGGCGCCGGTGCGCAACGTGATGGGAAGGCAGAGTCCAAAGCCGGGAAGGATCCGCAGCGCCGTACGACCCGGGTGTGTTCAGCCAGGCCAGCCCCCTTGATGGTATGGGCTGTTTGTCTGCTTTGGTGAAAGTGGTTCAGTCGCAGCAGCCGATGAGGTAGAACTGCAGGCCAGGAAGACTGCTCCCCGCTCGCCCGGGGACGGATCCCCCGCCGGCGACAGGATCGGGTTCCGCCTCCGCTGCCCCCCCGCGGGGATGATCCTGTGACGGCGTGACGGGACCACGGCGGTGGCAGGGGGTGCTTCACGGCCCGTACAGGCGCCTCTCCAGCCGCCCTCACGCCCCATCCTCCCTTCCCCTTCCCGCCAGGCATGTTCTCTCCGAGGGCCTGTGAGCGCTCC
>NZ_JBHTST010000091.1:0-33414 GCF_042794995.1 Streptomyces sp. NPDC056503 | reverse complement strand
AAGGACGAGCGGACCCAGGACCCGCGCGAGTGGAAGCGCTTCGGATCCAAGATCCGCGAGTTCACCGGCGGCGAGGACATCGACATCGTCTTCGAACACCCCGGCCGCGAGACCTTCGGCGCCTCCGTCTACGTCACCCGCAAGGGCGGCACCATCACCACCTGCGCCTCGACCTCGGGCTACATGCACGAGTACGACAACCGCTACCTGTGGATGTCGCTCAAGCGGATCATCGGCTCGCACTTCGCCAACTACCGCGAGGCGTGGGAGGCCAACCGCCTCATCGCCAAGGGCAAGATCCACCCCACCCTCTCCAAGACCTACTCCCTGGAGGAGACCGGCCAGGCCGCCTACGACGTCCACCGCAACCTCCACCAGGGCAAGGTCGGCGTCCTCGCCCTCGCCCCCCAGGAGGGCCTCGGCGTCCGCGACGAGGAGCTGCGGGCCCAGCACATCGACGCCATCAACCGCTTCCGCAACATCTGAGCCGGGGACCCCACATGACTGAGCGCCAGAAGGACCGGCCATGGCTCATGCGGACCTACGCCGGTCACTCGACCGCCGAGGCGTCCAACGAGCTGTACCGGCGCAACCTCGCCAAGGGGCAGACCGGTCTGTCGGTCGCCTTCGACCTGCCGACCCAGACGGGCTACGACCCCGACCACGTCCTCGCCCGCGGCGAGGTCGGCCGGGTCGGAGTCCCGGTCTCGCACCTCGGTGACATGCGCCGGCTGTTCCAGGACATCCCCCTGGAGCAGATGAACACCTCGATGACCATCAACGCCACGGCGATGTGGCTCCTGGCGCTCTACCAGGTGGCGGCCGAGGAGCAGGGTGCGGACATCACCCGGCTCCAGGGCACCACCCAGAACGACATCGTGAAGGAGTACCTGTCGCGCGGGACGCACGTCTTCCCGCCCGGCCCCTCGCTCCGCCTCACGACGGACATGATCGCGTACACGGTCAACAACATCCCGAAGTGGAACCCGATCAACATCTGCAGCTACCACCTGCAGGAGGCGGGGGCCACTCCGGTCCAGGAGATCTCGTACGCGATGTCCACCGCCATCGCGGTGCTCGACTCCGTCCGCGCCTCGGGACAGGTTCCCGAGGAGCGGTTCGGCGAGGTCGTCGCCCGCATCTCCTTCTTCGTGAACGCGGGCGTCCGCTTCATCGAGGAGATGTGCAAGATGCGCGCCTTCGGCCGCATCTGGGACACGGTCACCCGCGAGCGGTACGGGATCGAGGACGCCAAGCAGCGGCGCTTCCGCTACGGCGTCCAGGTCAACTCGCTCGGCCTCACCGAGGCCCAGCCGGAGAACAACGTCCAGCGGATCGTCCTGGAGATGCTGGCCGTCACCCTCTCCAAGGACGCCCGCGCCCGCGCCGTCCAGCTCCCGGCCTGGAACGAGGCCCTGGGCCTCCCCCGGCCCTGGGACCAGCAGTGGTCGCTCCGCATCCAGCAGGTGCTCGCCCACGAGTCCGACCTGCTGGAGTACGAGGACATCTTCGCCGGCTCCCACGTCGTCGAGGCCAAGGTCGACGCCCTCGTCGCCGACTGCCTCACCGAGATCGACCGGATCCAGGAGATGGGCGGCGCCATGGCCGCCGTCGAGTCCGGCTACCTCAAGGCCCAGCTGGTCTCCTCGCACGCCGAGCGCCGCGCCCGGATCGAGTCCGGCGAGGACAAGATCATCGGCGTCAACGTCTTCCAGTCGACCGAGCCGAACCCGCTCACCGCGGACCTCGACACGGCGATCCAGACCGTCGACCCGGCCGTCGAGGCCCGGGTGGTCGACGCCGTCTCCCGCTGGCGCGCCGAGCGGCAGGAGTCCACGGACCGCCAGGGCGGCGGCGACCCGTTCGTCTTCCCGACCACCCAGCAGGCCCTGGAGCAGCTCAAGGCGGCCGCCCGGGGCACCGAGAACCTCATGGAGGCCACCCTGGAGTGCGCCCGCGCCGGCGTCACCACCGGCGAGTGGTCCGGGGCGCTGCGCGAGGTCTTCGGCGAGTACCGCGCCCCCACCGGCGTCTCCTCCGCCCCGGTCGCCGTGCCGGCCGAGACCGGCTCCCCGCTGGCCGAGGTCCGCCGCAAGGTCGACCGCACCGCCGAGGACATGGGCATCGGCAAGCTCCGCTTCCTGGTCGGCAAGCCGGGCCTGGACGGGCACTCCAACGGCGCCGAGCAGATCGCCGTCCGGGCCCGCGACGCCGGGTTCGAGGTGGTCTACCAGGGCATCCGGCTCACGCCGGAACAGATCGTGGACGCCGCCCTGGAGGAGGACGTGCACGCCGTCGGCCTGTCGATCCTCTCCGGCTCGCACGCCCAGCTGGTCCCCGACGTCCTCGACCGGCTCAAGGACGCCGGCGCGACCGACATCCCCGTCATCGTCGGCGGCATCATCCCGAACGCCGACGGCGAGGAGCTGCGCCGCGCGGGTGTGGCCGCCGTCTTCACCCCGAAGGACTTCGGCATCACCGAGATCATCGGCCGTATCGTCGACGAGATCCGGAAAGCGAACAAGCTCGACCCCCTGGAGGTCCCCGCATGACCAGCCCCGTGAACCGGCTGCGCCCCCGCCGCTCCTGCCTCGCGGTGCCCGGCTCGAACCCGCGCTTCCTGGAGAAGGCCCAGGGTCTCGCCGCCGACCAGGTCTTCCTCGACCTGGAGGACGCCTGCGCCCCGCTGGCCAAGCCCGAGGCCCGGCACACCATCGTGAAGTTCCTGAACGAGGGCGACTGGACCGGCAAGACCCGCGTGGTCCGCGTCAACGACTGGACGACCCACTGGACGTACCGCGACGTCGTCACCGTCGTCGAGGGCGCCGGCCAGAACCTCGACTGCATCATGCTGCCGAAGGTCCAGGACGCCCAGCAGATCGTCGCCCTCGACCTGCTGCTCACGCAGATCGAGAAGACCATGGGCTTCGAGGTCGGCAAGATCGGCATCGAGGCGCAGATCGAGAACGCCCAGGGCCTCGTCAACGTCAACGCGATCGCCCAGGCCTCGCAGCGCGTCGAGACGATCATCTTCGGCCCGGCCGACTTCATGGCCTCCATCAACATGAAGTCCCTGGTCGTCGGCGAGCAGCCGCCCGGCTACCCGGCGGACGCGTACCACCACATCCTGATGAGCATCCTGATGGCGGCCCGCGCCAACAACCTCCAGGCGATCGACGGCCCCTACCTCCAGATCCGCAACCCCGAGGGGTACAAGGCCGTCGCGCAGCGCGCCGCCGCCCTGGGCTTCGACGGCAAGTGGGTGCTCCACCCGGACCAGGTCGCCGCCGCGAACGAGATCTTCTCGCCCTCGCAGGAGGACTTCGACCACGCCGAGCTGATCCTCGACGCGTACGACTACTACACCTCCGAGGCGGGCGGGAAGAAGGGCTCCGCGATGCTCGGCGACGAGATGATCGACGAGGCCTCCCGCAAGATGGCCCTGGTCATCTCCGGCAAGGGCCGCGCCGCCGGCATGCAGCGCACCAGCAAGTTCGAGATCCCGGAGGCCTGACCCCATGCAGTTCGGACGCACCTACGAGGAGTTCGAGGTCGGGGCGGTCTACAAGCACTGGCCCGGGAAGACGGTCACCGAGTACGACGACCACCTCTTCTGTCTGCTCACCATGAACCACCACCCGCTGCACATGGACGTGAACTACGCGGAGAACACGACCGACTTCAAGCGGAACGTGGTGGTCGGCAACTACGTCTACTCGCTGCTGCTCGGCATGTCCGTGCCGGACGTCTCCGGCAAGGCCATCGCCAACCTGGAGATCGAGTCGCTGCGGCACGTGGCGCCGACCTTCCACGGCGACACCATCTACGGCGAGACCACGGTCCTCGACAAGACCCCGTCGAAGTCCAAGACGGACCGCGGCATCGTCTACGTCGAGACCAAGGGCTACAAGCAGGACGGCACCCTCGTCTGCGTCTTCCGCCGCAAGGTGATGGTCCCGACCGCCGAGTACATCGACGCCCGCGGCGGCGAGCAGCCCGGCCGCCCCGAGCTCATCGAGCCTTCCAAGAAGTCGGAGAAGTAAGCCATGGCGCGACTCGCCCAGACCCACGGTCTGACCGACGTCCAGCAGGAGATCCTCGCCACCGTGCGGGACTTCGTCGACAAGGAGATCATCCCGGTCGCGACCGAGCTGGAGCACCGCGACGAGTACCCCCAGCAGATCGTGGACGGGCTCAAGGAGCTCGGCGTCTTCGGTCTGATGATCCCCGAGGAGTACGGGGGCCTGGGCGAGTCGCTGCTCACCTACGCGCTCTGCGTGGAGGAGATCGCCCGCGGCTGGATGTCGGTCTCCGGCATCATCAACACCCACTTCATCGTCGCGTACATGCTCAAGCAGCACGGCACCCAGGAGCAGAAGGAGTACTTCCTTCCGCGCATGGCGGCCGGCGAGACCCGCGGCGCGTTCTCGATGTCGGAGCCGGGCCTCGGCTCGGACGTGTCGGCCATCACCTCGAAGGCGGTGAAGGACGGCGACGAGTACGTCCTGAACGGCCAGAAGATGTGGCTGACCAACGGTGGTACGTCAACGCTCGTCGCCGTCCTCGTCCGAAGTGACGAAGGCCACCCCGAGGGCACCGCGCCGCACAAGTCGATGACGACCTTCCTCGTCGAGAAGGAGCCGGGCTTCGGAGAGGTCCGCCCGGGCCTCACCATCCCCGGCAAGATCGACAAGATGGGTTACAAGGGGGTCGACACCACCGAGCTCATCATGGACGGCCTGCGCATTCCGGCCAATAGGGTCCTCGGCGGAGCCACCGGGCGAGGGTTTTACCAAATGATGGACGGCGTCGAGGTCGGCCGCGTGAACGTGGCGGCCCGTGGTTGCGGCGTCGCGCAGCGTGCTTTCGAACTCGGCGTCCAGTATGCCCAGCAGCGTCACACTTTCGGAAAGCCGATCGCCCAGCATCAGGCCATCCAGTTCAAGCTGGCCGAAATGGCTACCAAGGTCGAGGCCGCCCATGCGATGATGGTGAACGCAGCACGCAAAAAGGACTCCGGGGAACGAAACGACCTCGAAGCGGGGATGGCGAAGTATCTCGCCTCCGAATACTGCAAGGAGGTCGTGGAGGATGCCTTCCGCATTCACGGCGGCTATGGGTTCTCGAAGGAGTACGAGATCGAGCGTCTCTACCGTGAGGCGCCGATGCTGCTCATCGGTGAAGGTACCGCCGAGATCCAGAAAATGATCATTGGCCGCCGACTCCTGGAGGAGTACCGCTTCCAGGGATGATTGTCGGTTTTGAGTCGATTCGGCCGCGAAGAAGATCACACCCCGTGTTCATCTTCCGGCCGTCGACTCGGTTCCTGGCTTGCCCAGTTGCGCCCCGCAACCGATAGCATCGCCGGAAAGCCGCCGTCCCCCGTTGCCAGCGCGGCATCATCCGCTACGAAGGTCATCCATGCCCCACAGCCCAAACTCTGCACACCGCGACAGCCTCAAGGGCGCACGCATCGCACGCGGAGCATCGCCGTGGCTTCTGCCGACCGTCGCCACGGCGGCGCTCAGCCTCGCGCGCTCCGGCCGCTCGAAGCGCGCCCGGGCAATCGCCGTGCCGGTCACCGCGCTCGCGGCCGGCATGCTGTGGTTCTTCCGCGACCCCGAGCGCGAGATCGCTCAGGGCCGGGTCATCTCCCCCGCCGACGGCGTGGTGCAGAGCATCATGCCGTGGAAGGACGGCCGCACCCGCGTCGCCATCTTCATGAGCCCGCTGAACGTGCACGTCAACCGTGCGCCGATGGCCGGCACGGTGACCTCGGTGGAGCACGTCCCGGGTGGCTTCGTCCCGGCCTTCAACAAGGAGTCCGAGAACAACGAGCGCGTCGTCTGGCACTTCGACACCGAGCTCGGTGACATCGAGATGATCCAGATCGCGGGTGCCGTGGCGCGGCGCATCGTGCCGTACATCCCGCAGGGGACGAAGGTCGAGCAGGGTGACCGCATCGGTCTGATCCGCTTCGGCTCGCGCGTCGACATCTACCTTCCGGAGGGTGTCGAGGTCGCCGTCGAGGTCGGTCAGACCACGACCGCGGGGGTGACTCGCATTGACCGTGATTGATCCCGACACACGGGCCGCCGACTGGGTCGCCGACGCCGACGCGGACGCGGCCGAAGAGGCGGAGGAGATGCCGCTGTCGCTGAGGCTGTCCATAGCGGACGCCCTCACGCTCGGTAACGCCACGTGTGGCTTCATGGCGGTGTACTTCACCACCACGGGCATCCTCATCCCGCACCTCACCGGGAGCACGGAGACCGGGATGGCGCGCAACAGCGCCGCCACCGCGGTGATACTGATGCTGTGCGCGGCGATCTTCGACCTCTTCGACGGCATCGTGGCGCGCAAGCTCCGCAGCTCGCCGATGGGCGCCGAGCTCGACAACCTGTCGGACCTGATCAGCTTCGGTCTGGCCCCGGCGTACTTCGTGCTCGTCTACGGCATGGTCGCGGACGACGCGCAGCAGAAGGTCTCGGCGGTCGCCGCGATCGTGGTGCTGCTCGCGGTGGTGCTGCGACTGGCGCGGTTCTCCTGCGTCACGATGAAGGACGGCATGTTCCAGGGCATGCCGAGCCCCTTCGGCGCGCTGACCGTGGTCTCGATCATCCTCCTCGAGCTGCCGTTCATCCCGACGCTGCTGGCGATCATCGGCACGGCGTGGCTGATGGTGAGCCGGGTCGAGTACCCGAAGCCGCGGGGCGTCCTCGCGGCGGCCATGCTCAGCTGGATCGTCGGGGCGATGGCCATGCTGGCGGCCTGGGCCTTCGACGCCCCGGGCGGACAGTTCCTCCTCCAGGCCGGCTGCGCCCTCCAGGTCGTGCTGGGCGCCGTGATCCCCCTCTTCGCGACGGCCCGGCGGGTGAACACCTTCCGCGGCAACCGGCGGGAGAGCCGGGAGGCGCGACAGGCGGAGACGGCGCAGCTGCGCTGACCCCGGTCGTACGGAACGGGTGAAGGGCCCGGAAGCATCTCGCTTCCGGGCCCTTCGTCATGCCCGGCCCCAGGCCGGCGTCAGGCCAGGAGCTTGTAGTAGAGGGTGGTGGCCCGGAGGGTGCCCTCCGGGTCGGCGGCGTACTCCGGGATCGTGCCGGCCGCCGTCCAGCCGGCGCCCCGGTAGAGGCGCTCGGCGGGGCTGTCGGTCTGGGTGTCCAGGACGAGGAGGGTGAGTCCGGTGGCGGCCGCGTGGGCCTCGGCGGCGGCCAGCAGGCGGCGGCCCAGGCCGCGGCCGCGGGCCGACCGGTGGACGAGGAGCCGGGCGATCTCGCCGCGGTGGCGGCCGTTGGCGGTGGCGGTGCGCAGCAGGGTGACGGCCCCGGTGACGGCGCCGTCCGGCCCGAAGGCGGCCCACACGTCCCGGGTGCCGGCGGTCCCGGCCCACCAGGCGGCCGCCTCGGCGGGGTCCAGGGGTGCCGGGTAGCCGACGGAGGCGCCGCCGTCGACGGCGTCCACGAGGAGCGCGGCGAGCCCGTCGGCGTGCTCCCGTACGGCGTCGGGGGCGAGGAGTCCGAGGCGGTCGCCGGGCTCGATCCGCTTCTCCAGGCAGAGCAGGCCGGGGCGGTCGTCCCAGGAGGCGGCGGGCTCGAAGCCGAGCTTGCGGTAGAGCGCGAGGGGGCCCTGGCGCCACTCCCAGACGGTCAGCCGTACGCTCTCGGCGCCCGTCGCGGCGGCCCGGCGCAGCGCCTCGCCCATCAGCGCGGCGGCGAGTCCCCGCCCCCGGGCCTCCGGCGCGACCCAGACCCGCTTGACCTCGGGAACGGCCCCGGCCTTCAGGACCAGGCATCCGTCGGGCTCCCGCGTCCCCGGCCCGAAGGCGAGCAGGACGGTGTCGGCGGCGAAGGCCGTGACGGGGTCCTCGGCCTCGGCGCGGCGGGCGGCCGGCAGGTCGGCGGGGCCGGTCACCGCGGCGCCCTTCTCGGCCTCGGTGGCGAGGTGGTAGGCGGTGAGCAGGGCGGGCAGGCGGGGGTGGGCGGCGTTCTCCTCGATCATCACGTTCATGATGCGAGGATCACACCGCCAGGTTTCCGCGAGGTGACGCCGGCCTCGTCGGCCCCGCCGGCCAGGAACGCGGCGAGCGCGGTGCCCTCCTCCGTCACGGCGGTGCGCTCGGCGCGGGAGAGGCGGCGGAGCGGGGTGACGACGAGGTCGGCGTCGCGCACGGTCCAGGTGGCGCAGACCCGGCCGTCGACCAGGGCGACGCGCTCGCCGGCGACGGAGAGCAGGCGGTGGGCGTCGTCGATGATCCGGCTCCGGTCCTGGTAGCCGAGGATCGCGTTGTCGAAGGCGGGCAGGAAGCGGACCGGGGCGGGGGTGTCGGGGTCGGGGCGGGGGGCGTCGGGGAGGTCGAGGAGTTCGCGGCCCCGCTCGTCGCGGAAGGCGACGAGCTCGTCCCGGACGGCCTTGACGGCGGCGGGCAGCCCGCTGAGGCCGCACCAGGCGCGCAGGTCGCCGGAGGCGGCGGGCCCGTAGGCGGCCAGGTAGCGGCGGAGCAGGGTCTGGCCGACCGGGTCGGTGGCGTCGTCGGGGAGCGGCGGGACCTCGCGGCCCAGCCAGCCGGCGAGGGTGGTGTTCCGCACGCCGGACCGGTTGCGCCAGAGGCCGCGCGGGGGCACCTGGACCATGGGGACGACGCCGGCGACGAGCAGTTCGCCGAGGGCCCGGCGCGGGGGCGCGGGCCGGTGGCCGGAGACGGCCTCGACGAGTTCGGCCATGGTGCGGGGCTCGCCGTCGGCCATGACCGCGTGTCCGGCGGCGGCCAGTTCCTCCGGGTCGACGTCGGCGAGTTCGGTCCGGTAGGTGGTGAGGACCCGCCCGCGGAGCATGGTGGCGTGGCGGGCGCGCCAGGCCAGGGCGTCGTCGGCGGTGACGAGGTGGACGGTGCGGCGCATCAGGTGGGTGCGTACCACCCGGCGTCGGGTCAGGAGGTCGTCCAGGGTCTCCGGGCGGAAGTCGCGGACCCGCGACCAGAGGCCGGTGAAGGGTTCCTGCGGCTCCTGGGCCTGCATTCCGCAGAGGTGGGCGATGACCTCGGCGGCCGGGGTGGCGGTGCGTTCGAGGAGGAACTGGCGGGCGAGGGTGGCCCGGCCCAGGGCGCGGGTGGTGAGGACGGTCATGGCGGCACGCTCCCACGGAAAGAGGACGGTTCACGTCCTCTTTCCGTGGGACACGGGGCTCGTCAGGGGGTGTACTCCTTCGCCGCCTCGGAGGCGAAGGGCTGTCGGACCGCGCGCATGCCGCCCGGCACCTTCTTGTCGGGCTGGAGGATGGCGGACTCGCGGCTCGACGGGGACTTCGGGTCGCTGAAGTCGTGGGTCATGCCGAAGCCGGGGTCGTGGTTCTTGAGGATGAGGAGCGCCTTGCTGACGCCCTCGCGGGTGAGGTCGCCCTTGTCGCACGCCTTCTTCAGGATGTCGCCGAAGGCCGCCGCGGCCGACCAGCCGGCGACGATGCCGTTGTCGAGGTTGTCCTTGGGGTAGGCGGCCGCGTAGGCGGCGGCGACCTTCTTGGCGACCGGGATGTCGGAGCCGATGGGGAGGCTCGGGGAGGCGAACCAGTACATCTTCTCCAGGGCCGGACCCGCCTGCGTGCCGAGGAGCTGGGGCGAGAAGGCGGAGTTGTTGCCGACGACGGGGACGCGCAGGCCGGTCGCGGCGGCGACGCCGACCAGGGAGGCGGCCTGGCGCGGGCCCGCGCTGACGAGGATCGCCTTCACGCCGGCCTGCTTGAGCGCGGCGACCTGCGCGGACATGTCGTTGTCGGTGGGCTTGATCTTCTGCTCGACGATGGTCAGGCCGGCCTTCTCGGCGGCGTACTTCGAGCCCTTGAGGGCGTTCTCGCCGTAGTCGCCCTCGAAGTAGACGTGGCCGAGCTTGTCGCCCGACTCGAGGCCCTTCTCGGTGAGGAGGAAGTCGATCGCGTTGATGGTCTCGACGTCGTAGGTGGCGCCGAGGACGCGGATGTACGGGGAGCCGAGGAGCGAGGCCGACCAGGCCTGGGGGATGACCAGGCCCTTGTCCTGGCCGTCGACGCGCTGCTTGACGGCGGCGACGAACGGGGAGCCGATGAACTGGGTGTAGCCGAGGACCTTCGGCTCCAGCTCCGTGTAGGCGGCGAGGGCCCTCTGCGGGTCGTAGCCGTGGTCGCGGACGGTCAGCTCCAGCTTCCGGCCGCAGATGCCGCCGGCGGCGTTGGTCTGCTTCACGTACAGCTGCTGGGCCTGGGTGATGCTCTTGCCGAGGGTGGCGTAGACGCCGGTCATGTCGGTGAGCGCGCCGAGCGTGATGGTGGTGTCGGTGACGCCCTCGCCCATCTTCACCCCGCCCGCGCCGGTCTCCTTGGCGTCGCCGGTCTTCGCCTTGGAGCTGCATCCGGCGGCGGTGAGCGCGACCAGGGTGGCGAGCGCCGCGGCGAGGCCCCGCACGGCCGCCTGTCGTCTGTGGTTCATCGAGTCTCCCCTGAGGGTCGGTGGATCGGGGTGCGCACGACGAGCCTCGCGAGGCCGCCGGGCAGGAAGAGGACGGTGCCGACGACGGCGGCGCCGTAGAGGTAGCGGGCGGCCTCGCCGGGGGCGATGCCGCCGGTGCCGGGGGCGGAGACCAGCGGCAGGGCTTCGGCGTAGCGGTTGAGGACCTGCGGGAGCAGGGCGACGAAGATGCCGCCCGCGACGGCTCCGGCGACGGAGCCGAGCCCGCCGATGACGATCATCGCGAGGTACTCCAGGGAGAGCGCCATGCCGAAGTACTCGGGCACGGTCCGCTGGAAGACCAGGGCGAGCAGGACGCCGGCGAGGCCCGCGTACATGGAGGAGAGGACGAAGACGGCGGCGCGGTGCCGGGCGACCGGGATCCCCATGACGCCGGCGGCGATCCGGTGGTCGCGGATGGCGTTCATGGCGCGTCCGGGGCGGCCCCTGAGCACTCCGCGGGCGAACAGCACCCCGCCGAGGAGCAGTGCGAGGCCCAGGTACCAGAGCTTCTCGACGGCGCCGAACGGCACCTGGGCGACGAGGAGTTCGGTGTCGTCGAAGGTGAGGCCGAAGAGGCTCAGCGGCGGGACGGCACGGCCGTTGTAGCCGCCGGTGAGGTCGTGGGCGTTGAAGAGGACGTGCTGGCCGATGAAGATCAGCGCGAGGGTGGCGATGCCGAGGTACGCGCCGTGCAGCCGGCCCGCGATGGGGCTGAACACCCCGCCGGCGAGCCCGGCGAGGCCGACGGCGAGGACGGCGGCGAGCCAGCCGGGCAGGCCGAGGCCGGCGAGCCCGTCGGCGCCGTCGCCGGCGAGGGCGCAGTAGCCGTAGGCGCCGACGGCGAGGAAGAAGGCGTGGCCCATGGAGAGCTGGCCGGTGGCGCCGGTGAGGAGGTTGATGCCGATGGCGCCGATGGCGGCGGCGATGGCGAAGAGCCCGGCCTGGAGCCAGAACCGCTCCAGGTAGAAGGGGAGGGCCGCCAGGACGAGGCCGGCGGCGGCCCAGGCGTACGCCTTCACGGGGATCCCGGGACGCTCAGACACGGGCGAGCTCCTTCGTGCCGAAGAGGCCGGCCGGGCGGATCAGCAGCACCGCGACCATCACCAGGTAGGGGGCGAGGTCGCCGATGCCGCGGCCGAGGAAGGCGAGGTCGGACTGGTAGCCGGTGGCGAGGGACTCGGTGACGCCGACGACCAGGCCGCCGACGAGGGCGCCGGTGGTGGAGTCGAGGCCGCCGAGGATCGCGGCGGGGAAGGCCTTGAGGGCGGCGAGCGAGGTGCCGCGTTCGAGGCCCGGGGTGGGGAAGACGGTGAGGAAGAGCGCGGCGACCGCGGCCAGGGCCCCGGCGACCGCCCAGGCGCCGAGCGAGACCCGGCCGAGCCGGACGCCCATCAGCGCGGCGGTCTCCTGGCTCTCGGCGGCGGCCCGCATGGCGACGCCCCAGGAGGTGTGCCGGAAGGCGAGCAGGAAGGCGGTGATGAGGAGGCCGGCGGCGAGCAGCGCGGCGATCCGGGTCTCCGCGATCGTCACCGGGCCGAGGGTGACGACCGCGTCGCCCCACGGGTCGCCGAGGGCGAGGATGTCGGTGCCGATGCGGCGGGTCAGCTCGGTGGCGAGGAGGATGTCGACGCCGATGGTGACGATGGCGAGGACGCTGTGGTCGGTGCCCCGGTGGCGGCGCATCACGAGGAACTCGACGGCGGCGCCGACGACGGCCGCGCCCGCGGTCCCGGCGGCCAGCGCGGGCCAGAAGCCGAGCGGTTCGTGGAGGACGGCGACGAGGTAGCCGCCGGCGAGGAGCAGCGAGGCGTGGGCGAAGTTGACGACCTCCGTGGCGCGGAAGATGACGACGAAGCCGAGGGCGATCAGGGCGTAGACGGAGCCCAGGGAGAGCCCGTTGATGAGGAACTCCGCGAAGGTGCTCACGCGGCGGTCTCCTCTCCGAGGTAGGCGCGGACGACCGCCGGGTCGTTCTGTACGTCGGCGGGGCTGCCGTCGGCGATGCGGCGGCCGAATTCGAGGACGGTGACGGAGTCGGCGAGCCGCATGACGAGGCCCATGTCGTGCTCGACGAGGAGCACGGAGATGCCGAGGCCGTCGCGGACGCCGGCGATGACGGCGGCGGTGCGGCGGCGCTCGTCGGCGGTCATGCCGGCGACCGGCTCGTCGAGGAGGAGCAGGGTGGGCTCCATGCAGAGGGCGCGGGCCAGTTCGGCGAGCTTCTGCTGTCCGTACGGGAGCGAGCCCGCGGGTTTCGCGAGCTGGTCGCCGAGGCCGACGAAGTCGGCGATCTCCCGGACGCGGGCCCGGTGCCTGGACTCCTCGCGGGTGGCGGACGGGAGCCGGAGGCCCGCGGCGAGGAAGCCGGTGCGGGTGAGCCGGTGGCGGCCGAGCATCAGGCTGTCCTCGACGGTGGCGCGCGGCGGCAGCGCCAGGTTCTGGAAGATCCGGCCGACGCCGAGGTCGGCGATCCGGTGCGGGGGCAGCCGGGTCAGCTCGTGCGGGCCGAGGCGTACGGAGCCCGAGGTGGCCCGGTACACCCCGGAGAGCACGTTGAAGCAGGTGGACTTGCCGGCTCCGTTGGGCCCGATGAGGGCGTGCACGGTGCCGGGGCGGACGGTGAAGTCGACGCCGTCGAGGGCGGTGAGTCCGGCGAAGCGGACGGTGAGGCCGGTGACGGTGAGGGCGGGGACGTCCGCGCGCGCCGACGGATCGGCGGGGGTGCGCGGGGCGGGCACGTCCGCCGGTGATGGGGTGGTGCTCATCGGGTCTCCTTGCGGCCGAGGCGCCGGGCGGGGGCCGGGGCCTGGGCGTCCCAGCGGGACAGGACGGGGTGGGTGGCGCGGGCGGCGGCGTCGGGGGCGGAGCCCTCGGCGTCCACGACGCCGAGGTAGCGGCGGCGGACCTCGTCGGAGGCGGCGAGTTCCTCGGCCGGGCCGGAGAGGGTGACCTCGCCGACCTCCAGCACGTACGCGTAGGAGGCGAGTCGGAGCGCGAGCGCCGCGTTCTGCTCGACCAGCAGCACGGCCGTGCCCTGGGCGTTGATCTCCCGGACCGCCTCGGCGATGCGGGCGGCCATCAGCGGGGCGAGCCCGAGGGAGGGTTCGTCGAGGAGGAGCAGTTCCGGCGCGGCCATCAGGGCGCGGCCGACGGCGAGCATCTGCTGTTCGCCGCCGGAGAGCAGGCCCGCGGGCTGCCGGGACCGCTCGGCGAGGACGGGGAAGAGCTCGTGGACCCGGCGCAGCGCGGCGGACTTCGCGGCGCGGTCGCCGCGCCGGGCGAGGCCGCCGGCCCGCAGGTTGTCCTCGACGGACATGCGGGCGAAGACCTGCCGGCCCTCGGGGACCTGGCAGACGCCCGCGGCCACGACGCGGTCGGGCGGCAGCCCGTCGAGCGGCCGGCCGGCCGCGGCGACCGTGCCGGAGACCACGGCCCCGCCGTGGAACCGCAGCGTGCGCGAGACCGCCCGCAGCAGTGTGGACTTGCCGGCGCCGTTTCCGCCGAGGACGGTGACGACGGCCCCCGCGGGCACGGTCAGCGACACGCGCCGCAGCGCGTGCACCGGTCCGTATCCCGCCGTCAGATCCGTCACCGTCAGGGCGGGTGCGGTACCTCCCATGACTCCCCTTTCCCCGGCCGTCGTTGTTACCCGTGCGTGCTACTCGGCCGTTCGGTCGCTCACCCCAGCACCGCGCCGGACCGTCCGTCCACGTCCGGCTCCACAAACGCTGCCGGTGACCAGCGGGGCCGCCGGAGGGCTGTGCATGCGCACAACGCTGCGTGTCAGGGCGTTGCCGTGGGGCGCGGGGCAGTGGATGCTCCCGGCATGGGACGGCGCAGACGGCGGACCGGTAACGACTGGAAGGTGCTCGCCCGTGCGTGCACGGCGCTTCTGGAGCGGGTGCCGGAGCTGGTGGACGAGCATCTGACGGAACTCCACGCGTACGAGCCCGCCTACGGGCGGATCGTGCCCTACGACCAGCACTGGCAGGAGGCGCACGAGGCGATCCGGATCGGCATCGAGATGATCTCGGCTCCCCGGCACTCGCCCCGGCGGGACCTGGAGCACGCGGAGCTGATGGGCCGGCGGCGGGCCGAGCAGGGCATGCCGCTGGAGCTGGTGGTGCACGCGTACCGGCACGCGGGGCATCTGGTGTGGGACGCGCTGATCGAGGGCGCGGGCCCGGACGCGGCCCAGCTGGCGGCGCTGATGCAGTCGGCGACGACGGTGTGGTCGGCGGTGGACGCGCAGGCGGACCGGGCCTCGGAGGCGTACCGGGCGACGGAGGCGGAGCTGCGGCGGCGGACGGACGAGCAGCTCCAGGCCCTGCTGGACGCGCTGTTGGAGGGCGAGCGGGCGCCGGAGATGGTGGCGCGGGCGGCGGCGGGCCTGGACCTGCCGGAGCAGGGGCGGTACGCGGTGGTGGTGCTGCGGCCGGACCGCCGGGAGGAGCGCGAGCCCTTCCACCGTCAGGTGCGGGGCGAGGGGCTGCGCTTCCTGTGGCGGATGCGGGCGGACTGCGAGATCGGGGTGGTGGCGCTCGCGGAGGGCACGGGGCTCGACGCGCTGGCGGAGCTCCTCGACGGGCGGTGCCCGGGGCCGGGCGGCATCAGCCCCGTCGTCGCGGGTCTGACCGAGCTGGGCCGCGCCCGCCGTCTCGCCGAACTGGCCCTGCGCACCTGCCCGCCCGGCACCCGCCAGGTGGTGCGCCTGGACCGCCGGATGGCCGGGGCGCTGATCGTGGGCCGGCCGGACCTGGCGGAACTCCTCGTCACGGACGTCCTCGGCGGTCTCCTCGAACTGGATCCGGCCGACCGCGCGGTCCTCCTGGAGACCCTGGACGTCTGGCTGGACTGCGAGGGCTCGGCGGGCCGCGCCGCCGGCCGTCTCTACTGCCACCGCAACACCGTCTTCAACCGCCTCCGCCGCCTGGAACAGCTCACCTCGCGCTCCCTGTCCCGTCCGAGGGACCTCACGGAGATGACCCTGGCCCTGGACGCCTTCCGGCTGACGGCGCAGGGGTGAGGGCCCGGGGTGCTCGGGGGGGGTGAGGGGCCGGGGGCTCGGGGGGGGGCCGGGCCGCCCGGCCCGGGGCGACGAACCCCGGCGGCTGAACCGGAACGGCCGGGCGTCCGCGGTGGACGCCCGGCACGGCGCTACGCCAGGTAGTCCCGCGCGATGTCCGCGGCGACCCGCTCCAGGAGGGGGCCGGCGTTCGGGATGGACTTGGCCGGGTCCGGCTCCAGGGCGGACAGGGGGTAGGCCCGCCGGATGCCGGCGGCGCCCAGGGCCTCCGGCGCGAGGGCGAGGCGGCCGCAGACCGCGACGACCTCCTTGCCGGCCGCCCTCGCCGCGGCGGCGACGCCCGCGGGGGCCTTGCCGTGGAGGGTCTGCTCGTCCAGGGAGCCCTCGCCGGTGATGACGAGGGTGGCGCGTTCCAGGGCCGGGGCGAAGCCCAGCACCTCCAGCATCAGCTCGATGCCGGGGCGGAAGCTCGCGCCGAGGAGGAGGGCGCCGTAGCCGATGCCCCCGGCGCCGCCCGCGCCCGGGGAGGCGGCGAGCTCGGTGGCCTTGGGGCCGATCGCCTTCTCCAGGACCTGCGCGTAGTGGGCGAGGGCCGCGTCGAGGGTCTCGACGTCCTCGGGCGTGGCGCCCTTCTGCGGGCCGTAGACGGCGGGCGCGCCCTTGGGGCCGGTCAGCGGGTTGTCGACGTCGCTGGCGAGGATGAACTCGACGTCGGCGAAGCGCGGGTCGAGGGCGGAGAGGTCGGCGGAGGCCAGCTCCGCGAGGGCCGCGCCGCCGGGGCCGACGGGCTCGCCGGCCGCGTCGAGGAAGCGGGCGCCGAGCGCGGCGAGCATGCCGGCGCCGCCGTCGGTGGTGGCGCTGCCGCCGACGCCGAAGACGATCGTGGTGGCGCCCGCGTCGAGCGCCGCGCGCAGCAGCTCGCCGGAGCCGTGGGTCGTGGCGGTCAGCGCGGCGAACGTACCGGCGGGGAGGAGCTGGAGGCCGGACGCCTCCGCCATCTCGACGACCGCCGTGGTGCCGCGCAGCGCGAACGCGGCGGTGACCGGATCGCCGACCGGTCCCGTGACCCGTACCTCATGGCGGTCGAAACCCGCCGCGACGGCCGCCGCGACCGTGCCGTCGCCGCCGTCGGCTACGGGCAGGGCCTCGACCGCGAGGCCGGGGACGACCTCGCGGAGTCCCGCCGTGACCCGCTCCGCGACCTGTACGGCCGTGAGCGAGCCCTTGAACTTGTCAGCCGCCACGAGCACGTGAGCGACCTGAGTTGCTGCTCCGTCCGTCACCTTGCATCCCTTGCTTTCGAACAGGCAGTCGCGCCAGGGCCGACCCTATCCGCACGGCCAGACGGCGTGCCACCCCCGGATGAAGGGAAATGTCCGACCATAGCGGTCTCACATGAGCACGGATATGAACGACCGGACGGCTCCGGATCACGTACCGGAACGGCACGGCCCCGACGGGAAGGCCATCGGGATCGGCGCGGCCGCCGTCGTCGCGGTCGCCGGCCGGGCGTGGCGGCTGTCCCGGGCGCCGTTCGCCGACACCTTCGTCGCCCGGATCTCGCGGGGCCGGACGATCCGCGAGTTCCCGGTCGGCGTGCCGCTCGTGCCGTCCGGGGCGCCGACGGTCCGGTTCTGCGTGAGGGGCGGCGCGGCGATCCGACTGGAGTCCACCGGCGAGGCCGCTCCGGCGACGGCGGTGGAGGACGGCGACGAGCCGCCGCGGGACGGCGGAACGGCCTGAGCCGCGCCGGGCGGCTGGCTACGCTGACACGGTGAAAGCCACCGATTACGCCACGTACATAGCCGGCCTGCCTCGTGTCCTGGCCGCCGCCGCCGCGCTCTTCCGGGATTCCCGGGGCCGGATCCTCGTCCTGCGCCCGAACTACCGCGAGGGCTGGGTCCTGCCGGGCGGCACGGTCGAGTCCCACACGGGCGAGACGCCCCGGCAGGCGGCCCGCCGGGAGGCCGCCGAGGAGATCGGCCTGGACCTGGCGCCGGGGCCGCTGCTCGCGGTGGACTGGTCGCAGAGCGCGGCCCGGCCGCCGGTGGTGGCGTACCTGTACGACGGCGGGGTGCTGTCCGGGGAGCTGCTCGCGCGGATCCGGCTCCAGGAGTCCGAGCTGCTCTCCTGGAAGCTGATCGAGCGGTCCGAGGTGACGGCGCACCTGCCCGGCGCCCTGGGCCCGCGGGTGCTGGCCGCGCTGGGCGCGCTGGCCGACGGGACCGGCCCGGTGGAGCTGGAGAACGGTCTGCCCGCGGCCTGACCGGCTCAGCCCTGCGGGGGCTCCGGCGGCAGCGTCTCGCCGGTGCGGTTGGCCTCGTCGCGGGTCGCGGTCCTGGCCTCCGTGCGGTGGCCGCGCGCGATGTAGTCGCGGACGACGGCCTCCACGGCGTCCTGTGGGCTGCCGACGCCCGCCAGGACCATGACTTCCACGACGAGTTCGGCGTCGAGCGCGATGTTCACCTTGGCCATGGGCGGGAACCTAGCACCGGGAAACCCGGTCGCGGGAGCGGATCCGGGTTGCCTACGCTCCCGGCATGACGATGGTCGCGATCCTCAGCGGTGCCGGTATCTCCACGGACTCGGGCATCCCGGACTACCGAGGGCCCAACGGGCTGTGGCGGCAGGACCCCGAGGCCGAACGGCTGGTCACCTACGGGCCGTACATGGCCGACCCGGAGGTCCGCCGCCGCTCGTGGCTGATGCGGCGCGACACGCCCGTCCTGACGGCGGAGCCGAACGCGGCGCACCGCGCGATCGCCGCGTACGAGCGGACCGGGAACGCCCTGCGGGTGATCACGCAGAACGTGGACGGGCTGCACCAGGCGGCGGGCGTGCCGGACCGGAAGGTCTTCGAACTCCACGGCACCGTACGGTCGGTGGTGTGCACGGCGTGCCACGCCCGCTCCCCGATGGCGGAGGCGCTGGAGCGCCTTGAGGCGGGCGACCCCGATCCGGCGTGCGGGGAGTGCGGCGGGATCCTGAAGCCGGCGACCGTGATGTTCGGGCAGCGACTCGACCCGGTGGTGCTGGGGAACGCGATGTCGGTGGCGAAGGCGGCCGAGGTGTTCGTCGCGGTGGGTACGAGTCTCCAGGTGCAGCCGGCGGCCTCGCTGGCCGGGATCGCGGCCGAGCACGGCGCCCGGCTGATCATCGTGAACGCCGAGCCGACGCCGTACGACCCGCTCGCCTCCGAGGTCCTGCGCGAGCCGATCGGCACGGCCCTGCCGGCGCTCCTGGAGCGGCTGGGCTAGAAGAGCGCGTCGGGGAGGCCCGGGCCGCCCGACTCGAAGGCGAGCAGCCGCTTCTTGCGGTCCAGGCCGCCGCCGTAGCCGGTGAGGCTGCCGCCGGAGCCGATGACGCGGTGGCAGGGGACGATGACGCTGACCGGGTTCTTGCCGTTGGCGAGGCCGACCGCCCGGGAGGCGCCCGGGTTGTCGAGGGCCTCGGCGAGCTCGCCGTAGGTGCGGGTCTCCCCGTACGGGATGAGCCTGAGCTGCTCCCAGACGCGCAGCTGGAACGGCGTCCCCTCCAGGTGGAGCGGCAGGTCGAACTCGGTGAGCTCGCCCTCGAAGTAGGCGTCGAGCTGGCGGACCGCCTCCTCGAAGGGGCGGGGGTCGCGGTCGCCGAAGCTCTCCTCGGGCGGGCGGTGGCGCTGATCGGTCATGTGGACGCGGCTGAGGACGCCGTCGACGGCCACCAGGGTCAGCGGCTCGTAGGGGCTGTCCACGACCGTGTGCACGACCGTGCGGGGCGTGGCGGTGCGGGCCATGCGGGAACTTCCTTACGCGGGGAGGTGGTTGACGGGGTGGCTGTCGGTCGCCCACAGGTACTGGACGGCGTAGGCGCGCCAGGGCGCCCAGCGGTCGGAGCGGGCGGTGAGCGCGGCGGGGGTGCCGGGCAGGCCGAGGTCCTCGGCGGCGCGGCGGACGCCGAGGTCGCCGGGGAGGAAGGCGTCGGGGTCGCCGAGCGCCCGCATGGCGATGACCTCGGTGGTCCAGGGTCCGAAGCCGGGCAGCGCGAGCAGCCGGGCGCGGGTCTCGGCACGGTCCGTGTCGGGGCCGAGGGCGAGGGTGCCGTCGGCGAGCGCGCCGACGAGGGTGAGCAGGGTGGTGCGGCGGCTGCGGGGCAGGGCGAGGGTCTCGGGGTCGAGCCCGGCGAGCGCCTCGGAGGTCGGGAAGAGGTGGGTGAGGCCGCCCTCGGGGTCCTCGACGGGCACGCCGTGGGCGGTGACCAGCCGGGCCGCGTGGGTGCGGGCGGCGGCCGTGGAGACCTGCTGCCCGAGGACGGCGCGGACCGCGAACTCGGCCGGGTCGACCGTGCCGGGGACGCGTCGGCCGGGTGCCTTGTCGACGAGCGGGGCGAGGAGCGGGTCGTCGCGGAGCCGGTCGTCGACGGCGACGGGGTCGGCGTCGAGGTCGAGGAGCCGGCGGCAGCGGCTGATGGCGTGGGTGAGGTCGCGGGGGTCCGTGAGGGAGAGCCGGCAGGCGATGTGGTCGGGGCGCGGGGCGAGGGCGACGATCCCGTGTCCGTACGGGAGGGCGAGGGTGCGGCGGTAGGCGCCGTCGCGCCACTCCTCGACGCCGGGGACGGCGGTGGCCGCGAGGTGGCCGAAGAGGTTGGACGGTTCGAGCGGGGCGCGGAAGGGCAGCCGGAGGGAGATCACGCCGGGGGTGTGGGGCGCGGCGGGCCGGGCAGCGCGGGCGCGGAGTTCACCGGGGCTGAGGGCGAAGACCTGGCGGACGGTGTCGTTGAAGGAGCGGATGGAGGAGAAGCCGGCGGCGAAGGCGATCTCGCCGAAGGGCAGCGCCGTCGTCTCGACCAGGGTGCGGGCGGTCTGGGCGCGCTGGGCGCGGGCCAGGGCGAGCGGGCCCGCGCCCAGCTCGGCGAGGAGCTGGCGCTCGATCTGCCGGGTGGACCAGCCGAGCCGGCGGGCGAGCCCGGGGACGCCCTCCCGGTCGACGACCCCGTCCTGGATCAGACGGACGGCGCGGGCGACGGCGTCGGCCCGCACGTTCCACTCCGGGGAGCCGGGGCTGGTGTCGGGGCGGCACCGCTTGCAGGCCCGGAAGCCGGCCCGCTGGCAGGCGGCGGCGGTGGGGTGGAACTCCATGTTCTCGGGCTTGGGCGGGACCGCCGGGCAGCTGGGGCGGCAGTAGATCCGGGTGGTGCGGACGGCGGTGAAGAAGACGCCGTCGAAGCGGGCGTCCTTGGACTGGACGGCCCGCACACAGCGCTCGGTCTCGGTGTGCATGGGTACAGGATCGGGGATGCGCGGGTGCCGGGCTGGCAGAAAAACGACATGGACGTCCGGCCGGCCGCTCAGTCCGTCACGGGGACCGTCCGGTAGTGGGTGGTGAGCCGGCCGCCTTCGTCGAGGACGTGGAAGGCGACTCCGGGCGGGGTGTCCAGGTGGACGTGCGGGCTGTCGGGGCCGGGGGTCTCCCACGGCAGCCGCAGGGTGGAGACGGTGCCGGGGGCGACGAGCAGGGGCCGGCCGGCGAAGGTGGTGGCGGCGGCGGTGTGGGCGTGGCCGGCGAGGAAGGCGGCGAGGTGGGGGTGGCGGGCGGCGAGCGCGGCGAGCCGGTCCTCTCCGTACTGCCGGATCTCGTCGACGTACGGGGTGTTCAGCGGCACCGGCGGGTGGTGGAAGGCGACGAGGACGGGCGTGTCGTCCGGGGTGTCGGTGAGGACCCGGTCGAGCCACTCCAGGGTCCCATCCTCCAGGTACCCGTCGTGCTTGCCGGGGATCGAGGAGTCGCAGACGGCGAGGACGAAGCCCTCGCCGCGCAGGACCTGGTCGACGGGGGCGGTGGGGGCCGGGTCGCCGTCCTCGCGGAGCAGCGGCGCCAGGCCGGTCCGGAAGGCGGCGCGGTCGTCGTGGTTGCCGGGGCAGACGACCAGCGGGTGGCGGCCGGTGAGGAGCTCGCGGGCGCGGTCGTACTCGGCGGGGTCGGCGTGGTCGGCGATGTCGCCGGAGACGAGGACGGCCGCCAGGTCGTACGGGAGCTCCTCCAGGTGGCGCCAGACGGCTCGGGTGCGCGCGGTGGCGCGCTCCCCGGAGTCGATGTGGACGTCGCTGACGTGGGCGATGACGATCACGCGTGGGCCTCCGGCGGTCGGGGTGAACGGTGGTTCACCCGACCGACCGTACGGTGCTCCGGCGCGGGCGCGTAAGGGCCACCCGGCGCGTGGTGGCCCCTCCCGGTCACTCGAAGCGGGTGGGGTCCCCGGCGCCGACGCGGAGGACCTCGGGGTCGCCGCTCGAGAAGTCGACGACGGTGGTGGGGACGGTGCCGCAGTCCCCGGAGTCGAGGACGGCGTCGACCTGGTGGTCGAGCCGCTCCTTGATCTCCCAGCCCTGCGTCAGCGGCTCCTCCTCGTCGGGGAGGAGGAGGGTGCTGGAGAGCAGGGGTTCGCCGAGTGACGCGAGCAGCGCCTGGGTGACGACGTGGTCGGGGATGCGGACGCCGACGGTCTTCTTCTTGGGGTGGAGGAGCTGGCGGGGCACCTCCTTGGTGGCCGGCAGGATGAAGGTGTACGCGCCGGGGACGGCGGACTTGACGGCGCGGAAGACCCGGTTGTCGATGTGCACCAGCTGGCCGAGCTGGGCGAAGTCCGCGCACATGAGGGTGAAGTGGTGCCGGTCGTCGAGGCGGCGGATCTCCCGGATGCGGGTGAGGCCGTCGTGGTTGCCGATCCGGCTGCCGAGCGCGTAGCAGGAGTCGGTGGGGTAGGCGATGAGCCCGCCCTTGCGGATCGAGTCGGCCACGCCGTCGATGATGCGCGCCTGCGGGTTCTCGGGGTGCACGTCGATGTACTTCGCCATGGGACGAGTCTAGGTTCCCGCGCGGTCGAGGGTTCTGAGGTGGCGCCAGACGGCCTTGGCGGCGTTGTGCCCGGACATGCCGTGGACGCCGGGGCCGGGCGGGGTGGCGGCGGAACAGAGGAAGACCGCCGGGTGGGGGGTGTGGTACGGCCACGGGGAGAGGGTGGGGCGCAGCACGAGCTGGAGGCCCCGCGCGGCTCCGCAGGCGATGTCGCCGCCGACGTAGTTGGCGTTGCGCGCGGCGAGTTCGGGCGGTCCGGCGGTGGCGCGGGCGAGGATCCGGTCGCGGAAGCCGGGGGCGAAGCGCTCGATCTGCCGCTCGACGGCGTCGGTGAGGTCGCCGCGCCAGCCGTTGGGCACGTGGCCGTACGCCCAGAAGACGTGCCTGCCCTCGGGGGCGCGGGAGGGGTCGACGAGGCTGGGCTGGGCGGTGATGAGGAACGGCGTGTCGGGGGCGGTGCCGGAGGAGGCCTGGCGCAGGGCGGTGTCGATCTCGCGGGCGGTGGGCCCGATCTGGACGGTGCCGGCCCGGCGGGCGGCCTCCGCGGTCCACGGCACGGGCCCGTCGAGGGCGTAGTCCAGCTTGAAGGCGGAGGCGCCGTACCGGTAGTGGGCGTAGTGGTGGGCGCCGAAGCCGGTGATGCGGGCGAGGGCGGTGGGAGAGGTGTCGAAGAGGTAGGCGCGGGCGGGCGGCAGGTCGTCGAGGCGCTTGACCTCGTAGCCGGTGTGGACGGTGCCGCCGAGCTCGGTGAGGTACGCGGTGAGGGCGTCCGGGATCGCCTGGGAGCCGCCGCGGGGCACGGGCCAGCCGACGGTGTGCGCGGCGAGCGCGAAGACGAGGCCGACGGCGGAGGTGGCGAAGCCGTCGAGGGGCGCCATGACGTGGCCGACCAGGCCGGCGAAGAGGGCGCGGGCCTTCTCGTCGCGGAAGCGGCGCAGCAGCCAGGTGGAGGGCGCGAGTCCGGTGAGGCCGAAGCGGGCGAGGGTGACCGGGTCGCGGGGCAGCGCGGTGAGCGGCAGCTGCATGAAGTCCCGGAAGAGCGTCTCCCCTCTGCCGAGGAAGGGGGTGACGAGCCTGCGGTAGGCGCCGGCGTCGCGCGGGCCGAGGGAGGCGGCGGTCTCGGCGACGGAGCGGGAGAGGACGGCGGCGGTGCCGTCGTCCCAGGGGTGGGCCATGGGCAGCTCGGGGTGGAGCCACTCCAGGCCGTACCGGTCGAGCGGCAGGGTCCGGAAGACGGGCGAGCCGGCGCCGAGCGGGTGGACGGCGGAGCAGGGGTCGTGGCGGAAGCCGGGGAGGGTCAGCTCCTCGGTACGGGCTCCGCCGCCGACGGTCTCCTTCGCCTCGAAGACGGCCACGGAGTGGCCGCGGCGGGCCAGTTCCACGGCGGCGGTCAGTCCGTTGGGGCCCGCCCCCACGACGACGGCGTCGAGCAGTGACGTCACCTCGGACTCCTCACGTCGGCCGGCGGTCGGGCAGGGCCAGGATAGGCCCGGGCCCGCCCGCGGTGGCGAGGCCCCTCGGGCGGCGCCTCGGCGCGCGCCTGGGGAGGGGCCGATTCCGCTGTGGGCGGCGGCTGGTGACCGACCGTCGGCCGTCGGCCGCGCCCGCGGCTCGTGACCACGCGTCAGCCCTCGTCCGTCCCGGCGGCGAGGAGGGCGCGGATCCGCTCGGCGGTGGCGGCGTCCCGGGCGGTCGTGAACGGCAGCGCGTTGCCCCCGGCCACCCGGAACGGCTCGCCCGCGACGGTGGTCTGCGCGCCGCCCGCCTCCGCGACCAGCAGCAGCCCGGCCGCGTGGTCCCACGCGTACTCCCAGCTGAAGGCGGTCGCGTCGAGGGCGCCCCGGGCGATCGACAGGTACTCCAGGCCGGCCGAACCGCAGGGCCGGGGCCGGACGCCGTCGGTGACGAGCCCGAGCAGGGCCCGCTTCTGCTCGGGGGTGGTGTAGTCGGGGTGCGAGGTGGCGACCTCCAGGACGGCTCCCGGGGCGGGCGAGCCGGACCGGATCCGCTCCCCGTCGAGGAACGCGCCGCGGCCCCGGACGGCGACGGCCAGCTCGCCCAGGGCCGGCGCGTAGGTCCAGGAGGCGAGGAGCTCGCCGTGCCGGGCCAGGGCGACCAGGGTGCAGAAGGCCGGGTCGCCGTGGACGAACTGCCGGGTGCCGTCGACCGGGTCGACGATCCAGACGGGCGCGTCGCCGCGCAGCGCCCCGTACAGCCCCGGATCGGCGTGGACGGCCTCCTCGCCGACCACGACGGAGCCCGGCAGCAGCGCGGTCAGCGCCTTGGTCAGGTGCTCCTCGGCCGCCCGGTCGGCGACCGTCACCAGGTCGTACGGCCCCTTCTTCTCGATGATCTCGTGGGCGGCGAGCTGCCGGAAGCGCGGCATGATCTCCGCCGCGGCCGCCTCGCGGACCGCCTCCTCCACCTCCGTCGTACCACCGTCGAGGACGTGCTCAAGGAAGGAATCGATCATGCGTCCAGCTAAGCACGCGGGTCCGACAATCGGTACAGGGCCTCCAGAGCCGGGGAGCGACCGCCAGGAGTACGCTTTGGACGGTTTCACCCCTTGCTGAATCCCCCTTACCGAATCCTCGTGGATTCCCGAGAGGCAGGTCGGTCCGGTGCACGGCGAGTACAAGGTCCCCGGCGGGAAGCTGGTCGTCGTCGACCTCGACGTGGTGGACGGGGCGCTGGCCCGGGTCCGGGTGGCCGGCGACTTCTTCCTCGAACCCGACGAGGCGATCCTCGCCATCGACCGTGCCCTGGAGGGCGCCCCGGCCGACACCGACGCCCCGGGGCTCGCGGCCCGCGTCGACGCGGCCCTGCCGCCCGGCACGCGGATGTACGGCCTCACCACCGAGGGCGTCGGGGTGGCGGTCCGGCGGGCGCTCGCCCACGCCACCGACTGGACCGACTACGACTGGCAGCTGATCCACGAGCCGCCCCAGTCCCCCGCCCTGCACATGGCGCTCGACGAGGTGATCACCGCCGAGGTCGCGGCCGGCCGCCGCCCGCCGACCCTGCGGGTCTGGGAGTGGGGGTCGCCCGCGGTCGTCATCGGCAGCTTCCAGTCGCTGCGCAACGAGGTGGACCCCGAGGCCGCCGAGCGCCACGGCATCCGGGTGGTGCGCCGGATCAGCGGCGGCGGGGCCATGTTCATCGAGCCCGGCAACACCATCACGTACTCCCTGTCGGTCCCCGACGCCCTGGTACAGGGCCTCTCCTTCGCCGACAGCTACGCCTACCTCGACGACTGGGTGCTCGGCGCGCTCGGCGACATGGGCGTCAAGGCGTGGTACCAGCCGCTCAACGACATCGCCACCGAGGCCGGGAAGATCGCGGGCGCGGCGCAGAAGCGGATGGCGTCGGGCGCGGGCGCGGTGCTGCACCACGTGACGATGGCGTACGACATCGACGCCGACAAGATGACCGAGGTGCTGCGGATCGGCCGCGAGAAGCTCTCCGACAAGGGCACCCGGAGCGCGAAGAAGCGCGTCGACCCGCTGCGCCGCCAGACCGGTCTGCCGCGCGAGGCGGTGATCGAGCGGATGATCGCCTCCTTCCGGCAGCGGTACGGGCTGGCGGAGGGCCGGGTCTCGGAGGAGGAGCTGGCCGCCGCCAAGGAGCTGGCGGAGGGCAAGTTCTCGTCCCCGGAGTGGACCGCGCGGGTCCCGTAGGGTCTCCTCCCGTGCGAGTGGACTTCCCGGTACGGCCCGGGCTGCGGATGGAGTGCGCCGACGGACGGCGCCTGGTGCTGGTGCGGGAGCCGCCCGGAGAGGACCCGGTGCCGGTGCTCTTCGCCCGGCAGCGGGTGACCCACCGGGGCGTCCACTACGCCCGGACGGGCCGGTACGTGTCGCCCCTGGCACCGCTGCGGGCCGAACGGGCCCGGGCCTGCGCGGAGTTCGCGGCGCCCGGCGGGCAGGCGTGGACGGAGCGGTGGGCGGCCCACGCCGAGGCGGAGCTGCGCGCGGCGGACGCCGGACCGCTGCACGAGGGCGCGTGGCGGCTGGGCCCGGACGCCACCGGCTGGTTCGTCGAGCGCCACTGGGACCACCTGCTGCCGTTCGACCGCGACCGGGGCCACCTCACCTGGTTCGGGTACGGCGACCCGGACGGCGACGCCCGCGACCTGCTGCCGCTGCGGGCCCTGTCCCCGGCGGACGCGCCCCGGGTGAAGGCGTACCGCCGCCAGTACCGGGAGGGCGTGCTGCCGCCGGTGTTCGCCTGGTGGATCAGCGGTCTGAACGTCCCCGTCGTCCTGGACGGCCACGACCGGCTGACGGCGGCACTCGCGGAGGGCGGCCGGCCCGAGGTGCTGATCCTGTCCCGGGCGGTCGACGCCGCCTGGGCGGCGCGGTGCGCGGAGCGTCCGGTGGCGGCGTACGAGAAGCGGATGGCGGCGCTGGAGGACGGTCCGCTGCGGGCGGTCCGGGCGGAGCACGAGGCCCGCCGCCTCGCGCGCGAACTCGCCTCGGTCACCGGCTCCGCCGACCCGACCCGCGCCTGGCCGCTCCCGGGCGGCGCACCCGCCTGGGAGGCGGCGGCCGCCGCGTACGTCCCCGGCTGGCGGCCCGACGCGGAGGGGTGACCTGCCCCGGGGCGGCTCGTTGACGTCGTGGACACGCTGCGCCGACGGCCACGGAGGGCACATTGGGACGGGCGAGAGCACTGACGGCGGCGCTCCTGGGGCTGCTCCTGGCGACGGCGCCGGCCGCCCCGCGCGAGGCGGCGGCGGTCGTCGGCGGCCGGGAGGCGGCCCCGGGGGCGTACCCGTACGCGGCGGCGCTGGTCGACACCGAGCGCCACCGCCAGTTCTGCGGGGGCGTCCTGATCGGATCCCGGCACGTCCTGACGGCCGCCCACTGCCTGACCGGCTCGTACGCGGACACCGGCCGGGTCGCGGTGCTCCTCGGCGACCACGACCTGCGCACGGCGGCGGAGTCCCGCCATGCGCGCGTGGCCCGCCCCGCCCGCTTCACCCTCCACCCCGGCTACGACCGCCGCACCCAGCACGACGACCTCGCCGTCATCACGCTCGCGACCCCGGTCCGCCCGGACGCCGGTATCCGCCCGATCCCCCTCCCCGCCGCTGCCGAATCGTTCGGCCACACCCGTCTGGAAGCCGTCGGCTGGGGAGCGACCGCCTTCGGCGAGGGCCCCTCCCCCGTCCTGCGCGCGGTCACCCTCGACACGCTCCCCAACACCGCCTGCGCCCTCCGCGGCGTCGAGTCCCTCACCCCGGCCCAGCTCTGCACCTGGACCCCCGGCCGCGACACCTGCGTCTACGACTCCGGCGGCCCCCTCGTCCACCGCGCCGGAACCGGCCGCCCCACCCTGGCGGCCCTGGTCTCCTACGGCCGTGGCTGCGCCACCGACACCCCGGCGGTGAACACCAGGATCACGTCCCACCTGCCCTGGATCGCACGGACGACGGGCATCCGCCCACCCGCGCCCTGACCGCCGCCGGGGCGCGTCCTCCGGGCATACGAGAACGAGCCGCGCGGTCCGGTTCCCACCGGCCCTCACGGCTCGTCGTCGATCGTGTCCGAGGGGGGACTTGAACCCCCACGCCCGATAAAGGGCACTAGCACCTCAAGCTAGCGCGTCTGCCATTCCGCCACCCGGACAAGGTGTTGGTCATCCGCTCGTTTCCTCGCGGCGACGAACATCAATCTACCAGGTGTTCGAGGTGCTCCTCACCCACGTTTCCGGTGGTCAGGGCGGGTCGAACGGATCAGGAGGGCCGAGCGGCGACGCCGACGGTGGAGCCGGGCGTGTCGTGGTCCGTTCCGGGCGGGGTGTCCTCGACCATCAGCGTGAAGCCGGCCGGGGCCCCTGGGCGCGGGCGCGGTGCCGGAGCCCTACCGGACCTGGGCCGGAACACGACCCTGAAACGTTCCGGGTTCCCTTCCGGTCGCCTCTGGGCGAGGTTGCTCCCATGCGTCTCCGCAGACTCTCCTCAGCCCTCGCCGCCTGTGCCGGACCGGCCGTGCTCTCCTCGGCCGGAACGGCTCGGGCGTACGCCGGGGAACCCGAGGCGTACGACCTCCCGCGGAGGACCGACCACCGTCCCCGCACGCACGACGACACCGTGAACGGCACGTACTTCCCGGAGGACGCCGGCGGCGTCGGCCTGCGCGGCCTCGTCCACCACGGCGGAAAGCCCGTCGGGAAGGCGGAGTTCCACCCGCCGCACGACGCGGCGGGCAGCGACCACTTCGGCAGTTCGAAGGACGGCGTGGCCTGAAAGGCGGGCCGGGGCTCGCAGGACCGGACGGACACCCGCGGCCCACAGCCGACGTGAGGCGTTCGTCGTCGACGACCGAAGAAGGAAGGGACGACGTGAGACACCATCCCGGCAGACGGGTCAGAGGACCCGCCCTGCTCGCCGCCGCGAGTCTGCTCGTGGCCGGACCACTCATCGAACAGGCCGTGGCGGCACCGCCCCCGGCCCCACCGCCGCCGAAGAGCGCCGCGCCCGCCCGGGAGGCCCCGACCGGCGCCGCGGCGGCCGAGGCCGCGGGGCCGGACCGCATACCCGAAGCCCAGCGGCGCTCCCTTCTCGGCGACGGACACACCAACTCGCCCGACCTCGCCTGGGACACCTCGTCCGACGCGGCCGGCTTCCACCTCCTCGTCGCCGACGAGAAGAGCGGATACACGTGGCGGACCGCCGCCACCCTGTCCGAGCCCGGCTTCGACACGGACCTGTGGATCGGCAACGCCTGCCTGGCCGACGCCACCCACGCCGTGGTCGCCTACGCGCCGCGCACGTTCACCAACGAGCCCCGGCTGATGGCCCGGGGCGCCTTCGCCGCCACCGTCGACCTCGGCACCGGCAAGGTGACCAAGCTCGGCCACACCGCGTCTCTGGCGCACTTCTCCCCCGGCTGCGGAGCCGACGGCCGGGCGGTGCTGTCGCAGTTCTCCGACGAGACGACATCGAAGAAGAACGAGACCCGTCTCATCCCGGTCGACGCCCGCACCGGCAAGACGGGGAAGTCGCTCACCCTCGCGGGACAGGTGACATCCGCCGTGCCGGTCGACGGCGGGTGGGTCGCGGCCGACGGCAACCGTCTCGTGAAGATCGACAAGAGGGGGCAGCGGCGGACGGTCGCCGCCACCGGGCAGACCCCCTTCCAGCTCACCGCCGACTCCGACGGCGGTGTGACCTTCCTCGACCGCACCCGGGCCGCCGGCAAGCAGACCGCGAAGGGCCAGGTGAAGCGGATCACCGCAGACCGGATCAGCGGAAAGTCCCGGTCCACGAGCGGGGCGCCGACGCTGGTCGAGGGCGACCTGACGGCCCTCGACCTGTCCCGCACCGCGACCGGCACCGTCGTCGTCACCGGCCGTGCGAAGAGCAAGGGCGAGCTCCCGGCCGCGGTGAAGAACCCTGGTGGCATCGACAAGGACGCCCGCGTCTCCACCCATGGGCACGCCGCGGTGAACGCGGTGTGGGCCGATGCCGTGGACCCGCGCGGCAAGTCCCCGGAGCAGCTCGGCTCCCGCCCCGCGCGGATCGACCTGACCCACCTCGTCACGGGCAAGAAGACGGTGTTCGAGGTGACGCCGGAAACGGAGGAGGCGACGGCGAAGGCGGAGCCACAAGGCGCTTCGGCCCCCTCGCCCGTCCTGCCTCAGCCGCGAGTCACGACGGCGTCGGCCCGGACCCTGAGCATCGGCGAACCCGAGTCGGTCCGCACGTGCGCGGTCGAGCGCGGCAATCCGGAGCTCCAGGCGATGCAGCCCCGGCCCCGGCAGGTGGAGTGGGCGGTCGACCAGGCCATCACCGGCACGCTCGACCAGGGCGCCTCGCGCCCGGCCGACTGGAACAACACCGGTCTGCCCGCGTACGGCCCGCAGGCCCTCGCCGGCGGGCTCACCGCGATCCGCTCGCCGTTCGCCAACCGGCGCATCCCCTCGCAGATCATGCTCGGGATCACCGCGCAGGAGTCGAACATGTGGCAGGCCACCCGGTACGCGGCACCGGGCATGATGGCCAACCCGCTGATCGGCAACTACTACGGCATCGAGTACGACCCGGCCGGGGAGACCGACGACGAGTGGGCGATCGACTGGGACAAGGCCGACTGCGGCTACGGCGTCACCCAGGTCACCGACGGCATGCGGCTCGCCGGCAAGGAGAAGCCCGGCGAGACGGCGAAGACCCCGCTGCAGCAGAAGGCGATCGCGGTCGACTACGCCGCGAACATCGCCTTCGGCGTCAACATCCTCGCCGAGAAGTGGAACCAGGTCTACGCCGCCGGACTGCAGGTCAACGACGGCGACCCGCTGAACATCGAGAACTGGACCATGGCCCTGTGGGCCTACAACACCAGCTTCCACCTGAAGTCCGAGGCACCCCTGAACGGTGGCCAGTGGGGGCTGGGCTGGACCAACAACCCGGCGATGCCCTGGTACAAGGCGAACCGGCTGCCCTTCCTGGAGAAGCAGGAGCTCGTCTGCGGCACCACATCGTGCAGCACCGCGTACAGCGACGACTACTCGCACGCCGCGCACCCGCAGGACTGGCCGTACCAGGAGAAGGTGATCGGCTGGGCCGCCCGCCCGCTCTCCGCCATGGACGCGCCGGGCGAGTACGTGGCCGGCTACCGTCCCGCGTGGTGGACCAGCGACGTCAACCGGTCCAAGGCCAAGCCGCCGGTGGACACCTTCTGCGACGCCTCCAACGCGTGCGACCCGGCCCTGATCGCGTCCGCGGACAAGAACGACGAATCCACCTCCCCCTGCCTGCGCCGCATCGACTTCCGCTGCTGGTGGACGGAGGACGTGCGGTGGAAGGACTGCTCCAAGAGCGAATGCGGCTACGAGCTGCTGCGGTTCGACCCCGGTTATGCTCCACAGCCGAACGGCGCCGCGCACCCCAACCGCTGCACCTCGGGGCTTCCGAGCGGCACGGTCGTCGTCGACAACCTCGCGCAGGGGCAGCCGATCGCGTCCACACCCGAACGCTTCTGCCAGGGCAGCGCCGCCTCGGCCGGAGACTTCTCCTTCGCCTTCAGCGGCACGAAGGATCCGGCCCGGATGGATATGCACCAGCTCTCGGGCGGTTACCTGAACCACACCTGGTTCTCCCACACCGTCACGTCGTACAGCTCGCCCACGTCCGTCACCGGCACCTGGACCGCGCCGGAAAGCGTGCGGGGCTGGCACCGGGTCCTGGTGCACATGCCGAGCGTCTCCGCCCGCTCCCACCAGGCGAAGTACGCCGTCCTGGGCACGGATTCGAGTTCGCGTGAGCGGGTGGCGCCGCAGCCCGTCAAGCGCAACGAGTGGCGATCCCTGGGCACCTTCGACTTCACGTCCCGCGCGAAGGTGAGCCTGTCGAACGTGACGGCCGAAACCGCGGAGAACCTGCCCATCGCCTGGGACGCCGTGGCGTTCCAGCCCCTGGCCGGCAAGCCGTACCACGTGGTGGGCATGGGCGACTCCTACGCCTCCGGCGAGGGGGCCTCGGCCGACGGCGGGACGCACTACCTCCCGGAGACGGACTACGAGGAGGAGTGGGGGAGCGGAAAGATCCGCAACACCTGCCACCGGTCGACGAAGGCGTGGATCCGGGAGGCGAGGCTGCCCGGCAGGTCGCAGAGCATCGGCGAGGTGACCGATGCCCACGGCTCCATCGAGCTGTCCTTCGTCGCCTGCTCCGGCGCCCGCAGCTACCACGTGAAGACGGGCGGCGTCTGGCAGGGGTCCTCGCTGCCGCAGATGGACCTCGGCTATCTGGACCAGAACACCAGCCTGGTCACCTTGTCCATCGGCGGCAACGACGCCCGGTTCAGCGACGTGTTCAACGAGTGCGTGACCGGCACCGCCGCACACTGCAAGGACGGTCGGCTCAAGGTGGTCGATCCGGACACGGGAGACAAGTCGGAGGCAAGCACACCGAACCTGGGCGACCACCTGCCGGAGTGGATCGACAACACGGTGGGACCGCGCGTCAAGGCGACGCTGCAGCAGATCAAGGCGCGTGCGCCCCAGGCGAAGATCGTCCTCATGGGCTATCCCGCCCTGCTGTCGCCCACCGCGTCCTGCATGGACCGCGGCACCGTGTTCATACCGAACCCGGCGAACGGCGGGGAGACCGCCATTCACCTGGGCCTGACGGACGGGGAGCGGGACTGGCTGAACTCGACGCTCGCGCCCCGGCTGACCGACCGGATGCGGCAGGCCGCACAGGAGACGGGGGCGGTGTTCGTCAATCCTGACGCCTACTTCGCCGACCGCCGGATCTGTGACGCCGACGCGGCGCTCTGGGGCCTGGAATTCGCCGACAGGGCGCGGGCCGACGAGACCGAAGCGCGCAAACCGTCGATGAAGTCGTTCCACCCCAAGACCGCAGGCGCGGCCCTCTACGCACGGGCCCTGGAGCACGGACTGAACCCATAGCCATCAGGGGCGCAGAGCCTCCGAAGGGACAGGTCCTTCGGGGCCGGCAAGCGCGTGCGCATCTCCTCCTGCCACGCGACGGGCTACTGGCACCTCTTCGACTACTGCGGCCCCGACAACTACGTGTACCTCAAACACTCCTGACAACGATCCGACAGGGGATACCCATGACACTCACCACCGCGCGCAGGCGGGCCATCGGAATCGTCATCGCGTCGCTCATCGCGCTGAGCGGCACCGTCACCGGTACCGGTGACGCCGAGGCGGCGACGTACCCGTGCTCCGTGCACCACGACGACACGGGCCGGCACTACAGCGGCTACGGCTACTACTACGGCAGCACCGTTCAGCCGTCCTCGACGCAGGTGACGGCAGCGGGCAAGGAAGCGCAATGTCTGCTCAAGTACTACGGCCACGACGTGGGCACCGTTGACGGGATCTTCGGTTCCAAGTCCCGGGCCGCGGCGAAGAGGGCTCAGGAGGTCGCCAACTCCCAATGCCGCGCGGGCCTCGTCACGGACGGGCTGATCGGCCCGAAGAGCTGGCCGTACCTGCGCTTCGAGGCCTGCTCCAGGGGGTGACCCCAGGGCCACCGGACCGGCTCCGGAACCCCTGACCGCTCGACCGGGGCGTGGCCTCCGCAGGGCCGACCGGCCCTGCGG
>NZ_JBHTST010000090.1:0-33474 GCF_042794995.1 Streptomyces sp. NPDC056503 | reverse complement strand
GGGGGGCGGCGCCGGCCCCCCCCGCCCCCCCGGGGGGGGGGGCCGGACGGCCTCGGCCGTCAGCCGTCGGCCGTCAGCGGTCAGCCGTCGGCCCTCAGCCCTCAGCCCTCGGCGGTCGGCGGTCGGCCGTCAGCCCGCAGCCGTCGGTCCGCAGCCGTCGGTCCTCAGCCGTCCAGACGGACGACCCGGACGCCGCCCGCCGGGACGGTGAGCGTGCCGCTCACCTCTCCGCCGCCGAGCAGCTCCGTGCCGGTGCCGTCCAGCGGCACCTTCGCCTCCTCGGCGGTGTGGTTGAGCGCGAAGACGTAGTGGCCGTGGGCGCCGGCGCGGCGGACGACCTCCACGTCGTGCGGGATGCCGGGGCGGCTCGGGATGCCGGCGTCCTCGGCTGCCGCGGCCACGATCGCGTCCAGCGAGGCCGCGTCGAGGCGGGTGGAGACGTACCAGGCGGTGCCCCGCCCGAGCCGGTGCCGGGTGACGGCGGGCCCGCCGGCGGCCGGCCCGTCCGCGTACGTCCACACGGTCTCGGCCCCGCGCGGGCGGACGAACTCGGTCCACACGTCGCCGGTGAGCGCCGCGCCGCCGGGGCCGGCGAGGCCGACCCGCTGGTGGTCGAGGAGCGGTGACCACTCGTCGACGGTGAGGCCGAGGACGTCCCGCAGGGCGCCCGGGTAGGCGCCGGGGTGGACGGCGTCGTGCTCGTCGACGATCCCGGAGAAGTACGAGACGACCAGCGTGCCGCCGTTCTCCACGTACTCCCGCAGGTTCCGTCCGGCGGCCTCCGTCATCAGGTAGAGGGCCGGGACGACGACCAGCGGGTAGGCGGAGAGGTCGGCCTCGGGGTGGGCGAAGTCCACCGTGAGGTGCCGGTCGTAGAGGGTCTCGTAGAAGCTGTCGGCGCGCTCGCGGGCGTCGTGCGCCTCGTTCGGCCGCCACTCCAGGCCCTGCGCCCACCAGGACTGCCAGTCCCACAGCATGGCGACGTCCGGGACGGTCCGGCTGCCCCGGAGCTCCTCCAGGGCGCCGATCCCGGCACCGAGCTCGACGACCTCGCGCCAGATCCGGGTGTCGGTGCCGCCGTGCGGGACCATCGCCGAGTGGAACTTCTCGGCGCCGCGCCGGGACTGCCGCCACTGGAAGAACAGGGCGCCCTCGGAGCCGCGGGCGACGTGGGCGAGGGAGTTGCGGGCCATCTCGCCGGGGCGCTTGGCGGGGTTGCGCGGCTGCCAGTTCACCCCCGAGGTGGAGTGCTCCAGCAGCAGCCAGGGGGCGCCGCCGGCGACGGAGCGGGTGAGGTCGGCGGCCATCGCGAGGTTGACGTGGGTGCGCCGGCCGTCGGTGATCAGGTAGTGGTCGTTGGTGACGAGGTCGACCTCGCGGCCCCACGCCCAGTAGTCGAGCGAGTCGCACTGGCTGAGCGCGGTCATGAAGTTGGTGGTGACGGGGACGCCCGGGGACAGCTCGTGGAGGATGTCCCGCTCCGCGCGGAAGTTCTCGCGGATGGTGGCGTCGGCGAAGCGGCGGTAGTCGAGCCGCTGGGCCGGGTTGCCGACGGTCGGGGTGGTGCGGGGCGGCAGGATCTCCTCGTACGAGCCGTACCGCTGGCCCCAGAAGGCGGTGCCCCACGCTTCGTTCACGGCCTCGACCGAGCCGTACGCGCTGTCCAGCCAGCGCCGGAAGTGGGCGGCGCAGCCGTCGCAGTAGCAGGCGCTGACGGGGACGCCGTACTCGTTGTGGACGTGCCAGAGCGCGAGCGCGGGGTGGTCGGCGTAGCGGCGGGCGAGTGCGGTGGTGATCCGGGCGGCGGCCTCGCGGTAGGCGGGGGAGCTGTGGCAGATCGCCCCGCGCGAGCCGTAGGTGTGGCGGACGCCGTCGGCGGTGACCGGCAGCGCCTCGGGGTGCGCGCGGTAGAACCAGGCGGGCGGGGCGACCGTGGGGGTGCCGAGGTCGACCCGGACGCCGTGGGCGTGCAGCAGGTCGAGGACCCGGTCGAGCCAGCCGAAGTCGTACCGGCCCGGCTCGGGCTCCAGGAGCGCCCAGGAGAAGATCCCGACGCTCACCATGGTGACGCCGGCCTCCCGCATCAGCCGTACGTCCTCCTGCCAGACGCTTTCCGGCCATTGTTCGGGGTTGTAGTCCCCGCCGAACGCGAGCCGGGTCAGGCCCTTGGGGGTCGTGGCTGGCATGAGTCTCTCCTGAGCGCCGGTGGAACGGAAGGGGGTGTTCGTTTGCCGTAACTGTGAACGTACACACATCAGATTTCGAAGTGGCAACGCAACATAACCGCACAGGAACAACCATTGACAAGTGTCCGGAACGTTTCTCTACTGTGAACGCTCACAGATGCATGGTCGGCCTCTCCGTCCGATGGAGAGGCCCCTTTCGGTCAGGGAGAACCACCCATGCCCCAGCTCACGCGCCGCAGCCTCGCCGCCGCCACCGCCGTGCTCCTCGGTGCCACCGCGCTCACCGCCTGCGGATCCTCCGACTCCGGCGACGAGGCGGGCGCCGGATCCGGCCCCGTCAAGCTCACCTACTGGGCCTGGGCGCCCGGTATGGACAAGGTCGCCGCCCTCTGGAACGCCAAGCACCCCGAGACCCAGGTCACGGTGCAGAAGCAGGCCTCCGGCGACGACCTCGTCACCAAGATCATCACGGCCGCGAAGGCCCACAAGGGCCCGGACCTCGTCCAGGCCGAGTACCAGGCCCTGCCCACCCTGGTCACCAACGACGCCCTCGCCGACATCGGCCGCGAGGTCCAGGGCGTCGAGAAGCGGTTCGCCCCCGGCGTCTGGCAGCAGACCACCCTCGGCGGCGACGCGGTCTACGCCCTCCCGCAGGACTCCGGCCCGCTGATGTTCTTCTACCGCGAGGACCTCTTCAAGGAGTACGGCCTCACCGTCCCCACCACCTGGGACGAGTTCGCCGAGACCGCCCGCGCGCTGAAGAAGAAGGCCCCCAAGAAGTCCCTGACCACCTTCTCCGCCAACGACTCCGGCCTCTTCGCCGGCCTCTCCCAGCAGGCCGGAGCCCAGTGGTGGACCTTCGAGGGCGACACCTGGAAGGTCGGCATCGACGACGCCGCCACCCGGAAGGTCACCGACTTCTGGGGCGGCCTGGTCGCCGAGGGCGCCATCGACAACCAGCCCATGTACACCCCCGCCTGGAACAAGGCCCTCGACACCGGCGAGCAGATCGCCTGGGTCTCCGCCGTCTGGGCCCCCGGCACCCTGACCACCGCCGCCCCCGCCACCAAGGGCAAGTGGGCCATGGCCCCCCTCCCGCAGTGGACGAAGGGCGAGAACGCCACCGGCAGCTGGGGCGGCTCCTCCACCGCCGTCACCAGCGACTCCCGGCACAAGGAGGCCGCCGCCGAGTTCGCCACCTGGCTGAACACCGACCCCGAGGCGCTGGCCGCCCTCGTCAAGGAGAGCGGCATCTACCCGGCCGCCACCGCCGCCCAGACCAGCGGCGCCCTCGCCAAGGCCCCCGACTACTTCGCCAACCAGCCCGACTTCTACGCGAAGGCCGCCGAGATAGCGAAGACCACCGCCCCCGCCGCCTGGGGCCCCAACGTGAACGTCGCCTACACCGCCTTCAAGGACGAGTTCGGCAAGGCCGCCAAGGCCAGGACCCGGGACGCCTTCGACAAGGCCCTCACCGCCGTCCGCGACACCACGGTGAACGACCTCGACAAGCAGGGCTTCGAGGTCGCCAAGTGACGCAGCCCCCCAAGGGCGCGCGCCGGTCGTACGGGGTCAAGACGGCCCCGTACGGCTTCCTCCTCCCCGCCGCCGTCCTCTTCGTCCTCTTCTTCGCGCTGCCCATCGGCTACGCGGTCTGGCTCAGCTTCCACAAGGTCGAGATCAAGGGCCTCGGCCTCGGCAAGGGAGCCCGGTCCGAGGTCTGGGCCGGCCTGGAGAACTACGCCTCCGCCCTCGCCGACTCCGAGTTCCTCGCGAGCTCCCTGCGCGTCCTCGGCTACGGCGCCCTCGTCGTCCCCGTGATGCTCGGCCTCGCCCTCCTCTTCGCGCTCCTGCTCGACTCCGAGCGCGTCCGGGGCCGCTCCTTCGCCCGGCTGGCGATCTTCCTGCCGTACGCCGTCCCCGGGGTCATCGCCGCCGTCCTCTGGGGCTTCCTCTACCTCCCCGACGTCAGCCCCTTCCACTTCCTCCTGGAGAAGGCCGGCCTCCCCCAGCCCGACCTCATGGACGGCGGCCCGCTCTACCTCGCGATGTCCAACATCGCCGTCTGGGGCGGCACCGGCTTCAACATGATCGTCATCTACACCGCGCTGCGCGCCCTGCCCGCCGAGGTCCACGAGGCGGCCAAGCTCGACGGCTGCTCCGAGCTCCAGATCGCGCTCCGCATCAAGATCCCGATGGTGGCGCCCTCCCTGGTCCTCACCTTCTTCTTCTCGATCATCGCCACCCTCCAGGTCTTCAACGAGCCGATGACGCTCAAGCCGCTCACCAACGGCATCCCCTCCACCTGGAGCCCCCTGATGAAGGTCTACAACGACGCGTTCACCGGCGGGAACATCCACGCGGCCTCCGCCACGGCCGTGGTCCTCGCCCTCGCCACCTTCGCGCTCTCCTTCGCCCTCCTCAGGATCTCCAACCGCCGCACCACACAAGGAGCCAGCCGATGAACGGGCTCGCCTCCCCGACGCTCCGCAAGGCGGCCCCCGCCGCCGGCACCACCCCCGGCGTCCCGCAGGGGCCCCCGCGCCCCCGCCGCACCGCCCTGCTGCCCACCGCTGCCCTCGTCCTCGGCGCCCTCTACTGCCTGCTCCCGGTCGCCTGGGTCGTCGTCGCCGCCACCAAGGCCGACGACGAGCTCTTCTCCACCTTCACCTTCCTCCCGGGCAGCGGCTTCGCCGACAACCTCGGCGAACTCACCGCCTACCGCGACGGCATCTACTGGAAGTGGATGGGCAACTCCGTCCTCTACGCCGGCCTCGGCGCCCTCCTGTCGACGGTCGTCTCCGCCTTCGCCGGCTACGCCCTCGCCGTCTACCGCTTCCGCGGGCGCGAGCTCTTCTTCAACGTCATGCTCACCGGCGTCCTCATGCCCCCGGTCATCCTCGCCATCCCGCAGTACCTGCTGATGGCCGAGGCCGACCTCACCGACAGCTACGTCTCCGTGCTGCTGCCGCTGATCCTCTCCCCGTACGGCGTCTACCTCGGCCGCATCTACGCCGAGGCCGCCATCCCGATGGAGCTGGTCGAGGCGGGCCGCGTGGACGGCGCCGGCGAGTGGCGGATCTTCAGCCGGATCGCCGTGCCGATGCTCGCCCCCGGCCTGGTGACGATCTTCCTCTTCCAGTTCGTCGCCATCTGGAACAACTTCCTGCTGCCGTTCATCATGCTCGGCGACGACGAGAAGTTCCCCATGACCGTGGGCCTCTTCACCCTCCTCAAGCAGGGCGCCAGCCAGCCCGCCCTCTACACCCTGGTGATCACCGGCGCGCTGCTCGCCGTCGTCCCCCTGATCGCGCTCTTCCTCGTCATCCAGCGGTTCTGGAGCCTCGACCTGCTGTCCGGCGCCGTAAAGTCCTGAGCACAGGGGAACGAGGGGAAACACACAGCATGAGCACAGCAGCGAGCAGGCGCCGTCCCGCGACCATCCACGACGTGGCCCGCGAGGCCGGTGTCTCGCGCGGCACCGTCTCCCGCGTCCTCAACGGCGGCCACTACGTCAGCCCCGCGGCCAAGGCGGCCGTCGACGCCGCGATCCGCAGAACGGGGTACGTCGTCAACCGGCACGCCCGCTCGCTGATCACCGGCAAGTCCGACTCGGTCGCCTTCCTCCTCACCGAGCCGCAGGAGCGCTTCTTCGAGGACCCCAACTTCAACGTCCTCCTGCGCGCCTGCACCCAGGCCCTCGCCGACCGCGACATCCCGCTGATCCTGATGATCGCCGGCACCGAGGACGAACGCCGCCGCAACCTCCGCTACATCGAGGCCGGCCACGTCGACGGCGTCCTCCTCGTCTCCAGCCACTCCGGCGACCCCGTCGTGGCCCGGCTCCACGAGGCGGGCGTCCCCGTCGTCGCCTGCGGCAAGCCGCTCGGCCAGACCACCCGCGTCGGATACGTCGCCGCCGACGACCGCGACGGCGCCCGCGAGATGGTCCGCCACCTGTACGCCACCGGGCGCCGCCGCATCGCCACCGTCACCGGCCCGCTCGACACCCCCGGCGGCGTCGAACGGCTCGCCGGCTACCGCGAGACCCTCGCCGACCACGGCCTCCCCGTCGACGAGGACCTCGTCTTCACCGGCGACTACAGCCGCGCCAGCGGCGCCGAGGGGGCCCGCGTCCTCCTGGAGCGGGCGCCCGACGTCGACGCCGTCTTCGTCGCCTCCGACCTGATGGCCCAGGGCGTCCTCGACGTCCTCGCCCGCGCCGGGAAGCGGGTCCCCGAGGACATCGCCGTCGGCGGCTTCGACGACTCCCCGGCCGCGCTCTCCTCCCAGCCGCCGCTGACCACCATCCGGCAGCCCTGGGACCGGATCAGCACCGAGATGGTCCGCACCCTCCTCGCCCGGATAGCGGGCGAGGACCCGGCGACCGTCATCCTCCCCACGGAGCTGGTGGTCCGCGAGTCCGCCTGACCCCGCCCGGACCTACGCCGCGCCCCGGACCAGGACGACCTCCAGGATCCGGGGCCCGTGCACGCCCTCGACCCGGTCGAGCTCGATGTCGCTCGTCGCCGACGGCCCCGAGATCCAGGTGAGCGCCCGCGACGGATCCAGCCGCGGCAGCGCCTCCGGCACCGACGCCACGACCTGCTCCGGAGCCCGTACGACACACAGATGCAGGTCCGGTACGAGGGTGAGGGCCCGCCGCCCCTGCCCGGGGCCGCCGTCGAGGACGATCGTGCCGGTCTCGGCGACCGCCAGCGCGCACCCCGTGACCACCGCGTCGACCCCGTCCAGGGCCGCCGGCGTCAGCTCCGGCCCGTCGGCGACCCGCTCGACGCCCGACTCCGCCAGCCACCCCGCCGGCAGGCCGGGAGGCACGGCGACGCGCCGCGCCCCGCGCGCCTCCAGCAGCCCGGCGATCAGCGCGGGCAGCCCGGCCTCGTCGGTGCGGTGGACGCGGGCCCGGTAGTCGGCGAGGTTCTCGTGGAGCAGGTCGAGCACCGCCTCCGGGTCGTCCGGGGCGTGGCGGGCGAGGTACGTACGGGGCGCCTCCGGGGCCTCGGGGGCGTCGGCGACGGCGGACCGGATCCGGGCGAGGATCCGCTCGCGGGAGGTGGGGCTCATGTGCGGTCTGCTCCGTCTTCTCCGGTGCGCTCTCCCGAGCGGTTCTTCTTCCACCAGTCCCGGAAGGGCTCGGCGGGCAGGTCGGGCAGGTCGCGGCTCTCGCTCCACTGCCGGGCGCCGGGGCCGGGCAGCTTCCTCGGATGCAGCTTGCGGGTCTTCGAGGCGAGGCGCTCGCCCGCCGCCAGGGCCCCGGGGTGGTCGAGCACCCAGGTGGCCGCCTTGATCGCGGCCTTCTCCAGCCGGTGTCCCTTGCCGCCCCGCTCGGCGACCCCCTCCCGCAGGTGCACCAGCACCTCCGGGATGTCGATGGCGACCGGGCACACCTCGTAGCAGGCACCGCAGAGCGAGGAGGCGTACGGCAGGGAGGCGTCGACCTCGCTCGCCGTGCCCCGCAGCTGCGGGGTGAGGATCGCGCCGATCGGGCCGGGGTAGACGGAGCCGTAGGCGTGGCCGCCGGCCCGCTCGTACACCGGGCAGACGTTGAGGCAGGCCGAGCAGCGGATGCAGCGCAGCGCCTGCCGGCCGACCTCGTCGGCGAGGGCGTCGGTGCGGCCGTTGTCGAGGAGGACCAGGTGGAAGCTCTCCGGTCCGTCGCCGTCCGTCGTGCCGGTCCACATGCTCGTGTACGGGTTCATCCGCTCGGCCGTCGAGGAGCGGGGCAGCGTCTGGAGGAAGACCTCCAGGTCCCGCCAGGAAGGCACCACCTTCTCGACGCCCACGACCGAGATCAGCGTCTCGGGGAGGGTCAGGCACATCCGGCCGTTGCCCTCCGACTCCACCACCACGAGCGTGCCGGTCTCGGCGACCATGAAGTTCGCCCCGGAGATCCCGACCTTGGCCCGCAGGAACTTCTCCCGCAGGTGCAGCCGGGCCGCCTCCGCCAGTTCGGCGGGGGAGTCGGACAGCCCGTCCGGCGCCGGACGGCCCCAACTCCCCATCGTGTCACGGAAGATGTCGCGGATCTCGCCCCGGTTGCGGTGGATCGCCGGGACCAGGATGTGGGAGGGCCGGTCCTCGCCCAGCTGCACGATCAGCTCGGCCAGATCCGTCTCGTAGGCCCGGATCCCCTCCGCCTCCAGGTGCTCGTTGAGACCGATCTCCTGCGTGGCCATCGACTTGACCTTGACGACCTCGGTCTCGCCGGTCGCCTTCACCAGCTCCGTCACGATCCGGTTGGCCTCGGCCGCGTCCACCGCCCAGTGCACCGTGCCGCCCGCCGCCGTCACCGCCTCCTCCAACCGCAGGAGGTACGTGTCGAGGTGACGGAGCGTCCGGTCCTTGATCCGTTTCCCCGCCTCCCGCAGCTCGGCCCAGTCCGCCAGCTCCGCGACCGCCCGCGCCCGCTTGTCGCGGATCGTGTGGGTGGCGTGCCGCAGGTTGCGCCGCAGCCGCTCGTCCCGCACCGCCTCCCGCGCGGCCTCGGGGAAGGCCGGCATCCCCACGAAGACTCCGCTCATCGCCAGGGCTCCTCTTCCGTACTCGCCAGGATCTCCGCCAGGTGCACCGCCCGCAGCGGCGCCCCCTGGCGGCTCAGCATGCCGCCGACGTGCAGCAGGCACGAGTTGTCCGCGCCGCACAGCACCCCGGCGCCGGTCGACACCGCGTTCGCGACCTTGTCCGCGCCCATCGCCGCCGACACGTCCGGGTTCTTCACCGCGAAGGTGCCGCCGAAGCCGCAGCACTCCTCCGCCCCCGGCAGCTCCACCAGCTCCAGCCCCTTCACCGCCCGGAGGAGCCGGAGCGGCCGCTCGCCCAGGCCCAGCATCCGCAGACCGTGGCAGGACGGGTGGTACGTGACCTTGTGCGGGAAGTACGCCCCCACGTCGGTCACGCCCACCACGTCCACCAGGAACTCCGTCAGCTCGTACACGCGCGGTCCGAGCGCCGCCGCCTCCGGCCCGAAGGCCGGGTAGTGGTGGCGGACCATCGCCGCGCACGAACCCGAGGGGACGACCACGTGGTCGTACCCCGCGAAGGCACCGACCGTACGCCGTACCAGCGGCTCGGTCTCCCGCCGGTAGCCGGTGTTGAACGAGGGCTGCCCGCAGCAGGTCTGCGCCGCCGGGAAGTCCACCTCCACCCCCAGCCGTTCCAGCAGCCGGACCGTCGCCACCCCCGTCGCGGGGAAGACGGCGTCGTTGACGCAGGTGACGAAGAGGGCGACGCGCATCAGCAGTTCCTCGGGGACGGTCCGAATCGGGCGGCGGCCCGGTCCCAGGCGGCGCCGTCGCCCTGCGGCTCGTAGTGTCGCAGGGGCTGCGTCCCGGCGACCAGGCGACGCACGGCGGCCAGATCGCCGACGAGGCCCGCGGCCCGCGCCTGCGCCAGCACGTTCCCCAGCGCCGTCGCCTCCGCCGGGCCCGCCGTCACCGGCAGCCCGGTCGCGTCCGCCGTCCACTGGCACAGCAGCGGGTTCCGCGCCCCGCCGCCCACCAGATGGATCCGCCGGACCTCGCGCCCCGCCAGCTCCGCCGCCCGCCACAGGACGCGCCGGTGCGCCACGGCCAGCGACTCCAGGACGCAGCGCAGCACCGCCGCCGGGGACTCCGGCACCGGCTGCGCGGTGCGCCGGCAGAACTCCGCGATCCGCCCCGGCATGTCCCCGGGCGCCAGGAACTCCGGAGCGTCCGGATCGACCAGCGACGCGAACGGCCTCTCCCCGGCGGCCCCTTCGAGCAGCGCCGTCAGCTCCACCCGGTGCCCGCGCCCCTCCCAGGTCCTGCGGCACTCCTCCCACAGCCACAGCCCCATCACGTTCCGCAGGAACCGGACGGTGCCGTCCACGCCCCGCTCGTTGGTGAAGTTCGCCGCGCGGGCCTCCTCCGTGAGCACGGGACCCGGCAGTTCGAGCCCCGCGAGCGACCAGGTGCCGCACGAGACGTACGCGACCGTGCCCGCCCCGGTGGCGGGCACGGCCACCACCGCGGAGGCCGTGTCGTGCGAGGCGACCGTCGTCACCGGCGTGCCCGCCGGAAGCCCGGTGTACGCCGTGACGTACGGCAGCAGCCTCCCCGCCGGTGCGCCGGGCGCCCGCAGCGCCGGCAGCAGCCCCGGATCGATCCCCAGCCCGGCGAGCAGTTCCCCCGCCCACGTGCCGGTCCTGACGTCGAGGAGTCCGGTCGTCGACGCGTTCGTCTCCTCCGCCCCGACCGTTCCCGTCAGCCAGTACGTGAACAGGTCCGGCATCAGCAACAGCGTCCGCGCTGCCGCCAGCTGGGCGGAGCCGGCGGCCGAGGCGAGCTGGAAGACCGTGTGGAACGGCAGGTGCTGGAGCCCGGTCGTGCGGTACAGCTCCGCCGCGCCCCCGACCCGCGCCCACACCCCCTCCGCGACGCCGTCCGTCCGCGGGTCCCGGTAGTGGTACGGGGCGCCGAGCAGGGCCCCGTCGGCGTCGAGGAGGCCGTGGTCCACCGCCCAGGTGTCCACCCCGACGGAGTCCACCGGACCCGAACGGGCCGCCGCCCGCAGCCCGTCGAGGATTCCCTGGTGGAGGGCGAGCGCGTCCCAGCGCAGCCCGTCCGGCAGCCGGACCGGCGTGTTGGGGAAGCGGTGCGCCTCGGTCAGCTCCAGGGTGCCGGGGCCGACCCTGCCGACCATGACCCGTCCGCTGGTGGCCCCCAGATCGGCCGCCGCGAACGTGCCGGTGCGCCCGCTCATCGCAGGAAGGCCGCGGCGACGCCCGCGTCGACGGGGACGTGCAGGCCGGTGGTGTGGGTGAGGTCCCCGCCGGTGAGGGCGAACACCGCGTTCGCCACGTGCTCCGGCAGCACCTCGCGCTTCAGCAGCGTCCGCCGGGCGTAGAACGCGCCGAGCTCCTCCTCCTCGATGCCGTACGTCGCCGCCCGCCGCGCCCCCCAGCCGCCGGCGAAGATCCCGGACCCGCGCACCACCCCGTCCGGGTTCACGCCGTTGACCCGGATCCCGTGCTCGCCCAGCTCCGCCGCCAGCAGCCGCACCTGGTGGGCCTGGTCGGCCTTGGTGGCCGAGTAGGCGATGTTGTTCGGACCGGCGAAGACCGCGTTCTTCGACGCGATGTAGACGATGTCGCCGCCGAGGCCCTGGGCGGTCATCACCCGGGCCGCCTCGCGGGAGACCAGGAAGGAGCCCCGGGCCATGACGGCGTGCTGGAGGTCCCAGTCCTCCGCCGTGGTCTCCAGCAGCGGCCGGGAGATCGAGATCCCTGCGTTGTTGACCACCAGGTCGACCCCGCCGAACGCCAACAGCGCCTCCCGGAAGGCCGTTTCGATCGCGGCCTCGTCGGTCACGTCCACCGTCACGGCCACCGCCCGGTCCGGGCCGCCGAGTTCGGCCGCGACCTCGGCCGCGCTCCCGGCGTTCAGGTCCGCCACGACCACGCAGGCGCCTTCGGCCGCGAGCCGACGCGCGATCGCCCGTCCGATGCCGCTGCCCGCGCCGGTCACCAGCGCCACCCGGGTGGCGAGCGGCTTCGGCTGCGGCACGCGCCGCAGCTTCGCCTCCTCCAGCTCCCAGTACTCGATGCGGAACTTCTCCGCCTCCTCGATCGGCGCGTACGAGGAGACGGCCTCCGCGCCCCGCATCACCCGGATCGCGTTGCCGTAGAACTCGCCCGCCACCCGGGCCGTCTGCTTGTCCTTGCCGAAGGAGAACATCCCGACGCCGGGCACGAGCACGATCGCCGGGTCGGCCCCCCGCATCGGCGGCGAGTCCGGCAGCGCGTGCCGGCGGTAGTAGGCGGCGTACTCCTCGCGGTAGGCGGCGTGCAGCTCCCGCAGCCTGGTCACCGTCGCGTCGAGGGGGGCGGTCGGCGGCAGGTCGAGGACGAGCGGCCGGACCTTGGTGCGCAGGAAGTGGTCGGGGCAGGAGGTGCCCAGGGCGGCCAGCCGCGGGTGTCCGGCGCGCGACACGAAGTCGAGGACGGCCTCGGAGTCGGTGAAGTGGCCCACCTGCGGGTGGTCCTGGGAGGCGAGGGCGCGTACGTACGGGGCGAGCGCGGCGGCCCGCTCCCGGCGGAGCTCCTCCGGCAGCGGACGGTATCCGTCGACGACCGGACCGAAGGGCTCGGGGCGGCCCCGTCCGGCGAGGAAGGCCTCGGCGGTGCGGACGATGTGGAGCGCGTTGCGCTCGCTCTCCTCGGAGGTGTCGCCCCAGGCGGTGATGCCGTGCCCGCCGAGGACGCAGCCGATCGCCTCCGGGTGGGCGGCCCGGACGGCGGCGATGTCGAGCCCGAGCCGGAAGCCGGGCCGGCGCCACGGCACCCAGACCACGGTCGCGCCGAAGCACTCCGCCGTCAGCTTCTCGCCGTCGGCGGCGCAGGCCAGCGCGATGCCCGCGTCCGGGTGCAGGTGGTCGACGTGGGCCGCGTCGACCAGGCCGTGCATGGCGGTGTCGATCGACGGGGCGGCGCCGCCCTTCCCGTACAGGCAGTGGTCGAAGGCGGCGACCATCTCGTCCTCGCGGTCGTCACCGGGGTAGACGGCGGTGAGGGCCCGCAGCCGGTCGAGCCGGAGGACGGCGAGCCCGTCCTCGGTGAGGGTGCCGAGGTCGCCCCCGGAGCCCTTCACCCACATCAGCTCCACGTCACCGCCGGTGACCGGGTCGGTGGCGGAGCCCTTGGCGGAGGCGTTGCCGCCCGCGTAGTTGGTGAGGGTCGGGTCGGCGCCGAGGCGGTGGGCGCGCGCGAGGAGCGCGGCGACCTCGGGAGGGGTGCCGGAAGTCATGGCGGTCTTCTTTCTTGGGGTGGGGGAGGGGGCTACGCGCCCCAGCCGGCCTGGGCGCCGCCGACGCGCTCGGCGGCGACGCGCTCCAGGCGTCCGGAGCGGAGGGTGGCGGCCACCGGGTCGGGGTCGAGTCCCTGCTCCTCGCGGAGTGCGCGCAGCAGCGGGCGGACGTCGGTGTCGTAGGCGTCCATCAGGACGGCGTTGGCGGCGAGCACGTCACCGGAGCGCTGGGCGTCGGCGAGGGCGTCGGCGTCGACGAGGAGGGCCTTGGCGGTGGCCTCCTGGACGTTCATCACGGAGCGGATGACGGCGGGGACCTTCGCCTCGACGTTGTGGCACTGGTCGAGCATGAAGGCGATGCCGGCGGCGGGTTCGAGGCCGCCGCCCCTGACCACCTCGTGCATGATCCGGAAGAGCTGGAAGGGGTCGGCGGCGCCCGCCATCAGGTCGTCGTCCGCGTAGAAGCGGGAGTTGAAGTCGAAGCCGCCGAGCCGTCCCTCGCGCAGCAGCAGGGCGACGATGAACTCGATGTTGGTGCCCGGCGCGTGGTGGCCGGTGTCGACCACGACCCGCGCCTTCGGGCCGAGCTTGAGGCAGTGGACGTAGGCGGTGCCCCAGTCCGGGACGTCGGTGGTGTAGAAGGCGGGCTCGAAGAACTTGTACTCCAGGAGCATCCGCTGGTCGTCGCCGAGGCGCGCGTACACCTCGGCGAGGGAGTCGGCGAGCCGCTCCTGCCGCCCGGTGACGGAGTCCTGTCCGGGGTAGTTGGTGCCGTCCGCGAACCACAGCTTCAGGTCGGTGGAGCCGGTGGCGTCCATGATGTCGACGCACTCCAGGAGGTGGTCGACGGCCCGGCGGCGGACGGCCGGGTCCGGGTGGCAGACGCTGCCGAGCCGGTACGCGTCCTCCTGGAAGGTGTTGGAGTTGATCGCGCCCAGCTCCAGGCCGCGTTCCTTCGCGTACGCGCCGAGGGCGGCGTAGTCGTCGACCCGGTCCCACGGGATGTGCAGGGAGACCTTCGGGGCGACGCCGGTGCGGGCGTGCACCTCGGCCGCGTCGTCGAGTTTCTCGTACGGGTCGCGGGGCACGCCGGGCTGCGCGAACACCTTGAAGCGGGTGCCGGAGTTCCCGTAGCCCCAGGACGGGGTCTCGATCCGCTGGGCGGCGAGGGCGGCCTTCACGGCGGCGATGTCGGGCATGTCCACCTCGGTGCGTTCAGGAGAATTCAATGAATCGATTCAGTCGTCACGGAAGTTAGTCTGCACCCGATGTGTCGTCAAGGTTCTTGACCGCTGAGGCGTCAGGGATCTAGCGTCCAGGGACGGGAAATCTGAAACATTTCATTCGATCCGACCGATCCGAGCCGCGTCTCGGAAGCCCACGCCGAGGAGCCGCCGTGCAGAGGGTCTGCTTCCTGCTGAAGGTCCGCGCCGAGCGGGCGGAGGAGTACCGCGCGCGCCACGCCGAGGTGTGGCGGGAGATGCGCGAGGCGCTCACCACCGCCGGCTGGCACAACTACTCCCTCTTCCTGCGCGAGGACGGCCTCCTCGTCGGCTACCTGGAGACCGAGGACTTCGAGCGCGCGAAGGCCGCCATGGAGGCCACCGAGGTGAACGCCCGGTGGCAGGCCGGGATGAGCGGCTTCTTCGAGGAGCTCGACGGCCGCCGGCCGGACGAGGCGATGCGCCCCCTGGCCGAGGTCTTCCACCTCGCGTGAGCGGAGCCGCATAGGATGCGACAGGTGGCGGCGACCCCGGGCGGACGGGGCGGGACGGGCAGGACGGACGACCAGGTGGCACGCAGGTGGAACGGGTGACGGGCACCGCGCGCGGCGCCGCGACCGCCGGGGACGGACGCGCCGAAGACGCGCGAGCCGGCGACGGACGCGCCGGCGACGGCGCCGACCGGCCCCTCGGCGGCCGGACGGTCGGGATCAAGGACGTCGCCCGCGAGGCCGGCGTCTCCGTCGGCACCGTCTCCAACGTGATCAACCAGCCGGACCGGGTCTCCCCGTCCACCCTGGAGCACGTCCGCCGGGTCATCGACCGGCTCGGCTACGTCCGCAGCGAGTCCGCCCGCCAGCTCCGGGCCGGCCGCAGCCGGATCATGGCGCTGCTCGTCCTCGACATGGGCAACCCCTTCTTCGTCGACATCGCGCGCGGCGCCGAACGCACCGCCCGCGCCGCCGGGCTCGGCGTCATGGTCTGCAACAGCGACCAGAACCCCGGCGACGAGGCCGACTACCTCTCCCTCTTCGCCGAGCAGCGCGTCCGGGGCGTCCTCGTCACCCCCGCCGACCCCAGCGGAGCCAACCTCCGCGACTTCCGCCGCCACGGCATCCCCTACGTCCTGGTCGACCGGGTCGGCGGGGACGGCGGCGGCTGCTCGGTCTCCGTCGACGACGTCGTCGGCGGCTCGCTCGCCATCCGGCACCTCGCCGCCGCGGGCCACCGCGCCTTCGCGTACGTCAGCGGCCCCGCCCACCTCCAGCAGGTGCGGGACCGCCGCGAGGGCGCGCTGCTCGCCCTCGCCGAGGCGGGGCTGCCCGCCACCGCCCTCCGGGAGCTTCCGGCGGAACGGCTCGACGTGGCCTCGGGCCGGGACGCCGGCTCCCGGCTGCTCGGCCTCGCCGACCGCCCCACCGCCGTCTTCTGCGCCAACGACCTGCTGGCCCTCGGCGTCCTCCAGGCGCTGTACGCGGCCGGGGTGCGGGTCCCGGAGGACATGGCGATCGTCGGCTACGACGACATCGAGTTCGCCGCGGCCGCCACCGTGCCGCTCACCTCGGTGCGCCAGCCGGCCCTGACCCTGGGGGCCCGGGCCGCCGAACTGCTCCTGGAGGAGACCGGCGACGCGGCGGCGGACCACCGGCACCAGCAGGTGGTGCTCCAGCCGGAACTGGTCGTCCGCCGCTCCACCCTCACCACCCGCTGACCCCCACCGCGGGCCCGCCCTCCGGCCGCGGGCCCGGCCGGCGGCCCTCCGGTCGCGGGGCCCGGGTCCGGCGGCCCGGCGGCGCGTCGGCCCAGGCCCGGCGGCGCGTCGGCTCAGCGCCGTACGCCGAGCAGGTGCTCCAGGGCCAGCTGGTCGAGCCGCTCGAAGGCCATCGAGCGCCCGGCGGCCGCGTCCACGTCGAAGGTCTCGTACGCGGTCGGGTCGACCAGCAGCTCGGCCAGGCCCTCGGCGGCGGTGGGCACGGACAGCTCGGGCAGCCGGGAGGCGGCGAGGGCCTCCTGGACCTCCGGGTCGGCGCGGAAGGCGGCGGCCCGCTCCTTGAGGATCAGGTAGTTGCGCATGCAGTTGCGCGCCGACTCCCAGACGCCGTCGAAGCCGTCGGTGCGCACCGGCTTGAAGTCGAAGTGGCGCGGACCGGTGTAACCGGCCGACTCCAGCAGGTCGACCAGCCAGAACGCCTGCCGCAGGTCGCCGGCGCCGAAGCGGAAGTCCTGGTCGTACTTGATGCCGGACTGGCCGTTGAGGTCGATGTGGAAGAGCTTGCCCGCCCACAGTGCCTGCGCGATCCCGTGCGGGAAGTTCAGGCCGGCCATCTGCTCGTGCCCCGTCTCCGGGTTCACGCCCACGAGTTCGGGCCGCTCCAGGCGCTCGATGAAGGCGAGGGCGTGGCCGACGGTGGGCAGCAGGATGTCGCCGCGCGGCTCGTTCGGCTTGGGCTCGATGGCGAACCGCAGGTCGTACCCCTGCTCGGTGACGTACTGCCCGAGCAGGTCGAAGGCCTCCTTCATCCGGTCCAGGGCCACCCGCACGTCCTTCGCCGCGCCCGACTCGGCGCCCTCGCGGCCGCCCCAGGCGACGTAGGTGGTGGCGCCGAGCTCCACGGCCAGGTCGATGTTCCGGATCGTCTTGCGGAGCGCGTAACGGCGGACGTCCCGGTCGTTGGCGGTGAAGGCGCCGTCCTTGAAGACCGGGTGGGTGAAGAGGTTGGTGGTGGCCATGGGGACCCGCAGGCCGGTGCGGTCGAGGGCGTCCCGGAACCGCTTCACGACGGCCTCGCGCTCCGCCTCGGTCGAGCCGAAGGGGATCAGGTCGTCGTCGTGGAAGGTGACGCCGTACGCCCCGAGCCCGGCCAGCCGCTCGACCGACTCGACCGGGTCGAGCGCCGGGCGGGTCGCGTCGCCGAAGGGATCGCGGCCCTGCCAGCCGACGGTCCAGAGGCCGAAGGTGAAACGGTCCTCGGGGGTGGGGGAGAAGCGCTCGGGCATGGTGGGTCCTCTTCTGGCGGGGGATCGGCGGTCGGCGGGGAGCTGGCGGCCGGATTTGTTTTCTGAGATAACTAATACGCCAACGGTGCCCGACGGCGCCAGACCCCGCGAAGCCGCAGAGATGAGAAGAGGTGAGGGCGTGCCCGTCAGCCGCTCCGTCGTGATCGGCGTGGACAGCTCCACGCAGTCCACCAAGGCCGTCGCCGTCGACACCGCCACGGGCGAGGTCCTCGGCCTCGGCCGCGCCCCGCACACCGTCACCGGCACCGGCGGAGCCCGGGAGAGCGACCCCGAGGAGTGGTGGACCGCCCTGGTCGCCGCCGTCCGCGCGGCGGTGCGCGAGGCGGGCGCCGCCCCCGCCGCCGTGGCCGGCATCGCCGTCGCCGGCCAGCAGCACGGCCTCGTCGCCCTCGGCGCCGACCACCGCCCGCTGCGCCCCGCCCTCCTCTGGAACGACACCCGCTCCGCCCCCCAGGCCGCCGCCCTCACCGACCGCCTCGGCGGCCCGAAGGCCTGGCTGGACCGCACCGGCTCCGTCCCCGTCGCCTCCATGACCGCCGCCAAGTGGCAGTGGCTGCGCGAGCGCGAACCCCACCACGCCGCCGCCACCGCCGCCGTCCGCCTCCCGCACGACCTGCTCACCGAACGCCTCTCCGGCGAGGCCGTCACCGACCCCGGCGACGCCTCCGGCACCTGCTGGTACTCCACCGCCGACGGCGCCTACGACCCCGCCCTCCTCGACCTCCTCGGCCTCGGCCCCGCATGGCTCCCGGAAGTGGCCCCCACCGGCGCCACCCGGGCCGGCGGCCTCACCGCGGCCGCCGCCGAGGCCCTGGGCCTGCCCCGCACGGTCGCCGTCGCGGCCGGCACCGGCGACAACATGGCCGCCGCCGTCGGCCTCGGCCTCGGCGCCGCCGGCCTCCTCGACCACCCCGTCGTCAGCCTCGGCACCTCCGGCACCGTCTTCGCGTCCACCCGCACCCGCCCCGCCGACCCCGCGCTCGCCGGCTTCGCCGCCACCGACGGCACCTGCCTTCCCCTGGGCTGCACCCTCAACTGCACGCTCGCCGTCGACCGCTTCGCCTCCCTCCTCGGCCTCGACCGCGAGGACGCCCTCCCCGGCGGCGAGACGGTCGTCCTCCCGTACCTCGACGGCGAACGCACCCCCGACCTCCCCGCGGCCTCGGGCCTCCTCACCGGCCTGCGCCACACCACCGACCCCCGCGCCGTCCTCGGCGCCGCCTACGAGGGCGCCGCCTTCACCGTCCTGCGCGCCCTCGACGGCCTCCTCGCCGCCTGCGGCCTCGACCCCGCCGACCCGGCGGTCCGCGACCGTCCGCTCCGCCTCATCGGCGGCGGCGCCCGGGGCCGGACCTGGACCGACACCGTCCGCCGTCTCTCCGGCCGACCCCTCGTCGTCCCCGCGGCCGGCGAACTCGTCGCCCTCGGCGCCGCCGCCCTCGCCGCCGGCGCGGCCACCGGCGAGGACCCGGTGGCCGTCGCCACGGCGTGGGGCACGGGAGCGGGGGAGACGCTGGAGGCGGTGCCCCGGGACGAGGAGACGTGGGGGCGGATCGAGGGGGTGCTGGCGGCGGCGACGCGGGGGCTGCTGTCCTGAAGCGAGCTGGGGATCCAACATTTCGGATGCGCTGATCCCGGTCGTGGATCCAACATCCAGGGGCCTGCATCCAGGGGCCTGGATCCGGGATCCAACATTCGGGATCCAACATCCAGGGTCCGAGATCCAACATCTCGGACTCTGGGCTCTGGGTCCGAGATGTTGGATCCAGGATCCTGCCCCTGCCCTCGCCCCCCCCGCAGTCGACTGGCGCCCCTCCCCACCCCGGCGCGACCATGGGACGGAAACGACCCGTTCGGGGGCCGCACGCCCGGGAGGCGCCGTGGCACACAGCACCCGATCAGCGGCACGCGCCGGCGGGACGGAGGTGCTCGTCGTCGGGGCCGGGCCGGTGGGGCTGACGGCCGCCCTGGAGCTGCGCCGCCAGGGCGTGGCGTGCCGGATCGTCGACCGGCTGCCCGAACGCCTGCCGTACGCCAAGGCCGTCGGCGTCCAGCCCCGCACCCTGGAGGTCTGGGACCGGATGGGCATCGTCCGGGCGGCGCTGGAGGCGGCGGTCCCGATGCGCGGCCAGTACGTGTACGTCGACGGCGTCGAGCGGGGCCGTCACGACCTGGTGCTGCCGCCGGAGGTGCCGTACGGCTTCGCGGCCCTGCCCCAGTACGAGACCGAGCGGCTGCTCGAAGAGGCGCTGCTCCGCCACGGCACCCGGATCGAACGCGGCACCGTCCTCGACGCCTTCGAGCAGGACCCGGACGGCGTCACCGCCCGCCTCACCGACGCCACGGGGGCCGGTGAGGAGCTGCGGGTGGGCTATCTGGTCGGCTGCGACGGCGCGCACAGCACCGTCCGCAAGGGCCTCGGGCTCTCCTTCGAGGGCGGGGCGTTCCCGGAGGAGTACATGCTGGGCGACGTGGAGGTCGACTGGGACCTGCCCGAGGGGTACAGCCTGCGCTCGATGCGCCTCGACGACGCCGGAGCCGTCGCCGACGTCCTCGTCTGCATCCCGCTCCCCGGCCACCGCCGCTACCGCATGTCGATGCGGGTCCCACCCGGATCATCCGAACCACCCGGATCATCCGACTCATCCGACTCGCGCGGATCATCCGGGCCGTCCACCCGAGAGCCGGCGGCCGACGGTGTCGTGCACGGACTCGACGGCGGCGGCACGGCGCCCGGTCTCGCCGACATCCAGGCCGTCCTCGACCGGCTCTCGCCACAGCGCACCACGGCCTCCGCGCTCCGGTGGGCCTCGGTGTTCCGGATCGGCCACCGGATCGTGGACCGGTACGGCGAGGGCCGGGTGTTCGTCGCCGGGGACGCGGCCCACATCCATCCGCCGACCGGCGCCCAGGGCATGAACACCGGGATCCAGGACGCGTACGACCTCGCCTGGCGGCTCGCCCTCGCCGTCGAGGGCCGTGCCGCGCCCGGTCTGCTCGCCGGCTACGACGCGGAGCGCCGCCCGGTCGGCCGGGAGGTCGTCGGCCGCACCGTGCGGCACGCCACCGCCGGCGGCGTACAGGCCGACCCGGACGATCCCGGGACCCTGATGCTCCGCGAGGCGCAGCTCCTCGTGGGCTACCGGGGCAGCCCGTCCGTCGACCCGCCGGACGACGGCCCCGGCCCCGGACCCGGGGACCGCGCCCCCGACTGCGGCGGCCTCCTCGGGCCCATCGCCGCCTACCCCGTCCGGCTCTTCGACGTCCTCCGCGACCGCCCCACCGTCCTCCTGCTGTACGGGACGGGGTACGGCTCCGGCGGCGTCGCCGGCCGCGACGAACTGGCGGCGACGGCGTGGCGTGCCACCGGCGGCCGTGTCGACGTCTGCGCGCTCGTCCCGCCGGACGCCCCGCACACCGCGCACGGCACCGGTCCGCTGCCCGTGTACCGGGACGCGGCGGGCGAGTTCGCCGCCCGCTTCGCGACCGGGGGCGGCCGGCCCGTCGCCTTCGTCATCCGCCCCGACGGCCACCTCGGAGCCCGGCTGCCCGACCCGGATCCGGCCCGTCTGTCCGCCCATCTGGCCCGGGTCTTCGCCGCCCCCGACGGCCGGTCCTAGGCCTCCTCGCGGCCCTTCTCGGCGTCCTCGTCCTTCTCGTCCTTCTCGGCGTCCTGGTCCTTCTCGTCCCGACGCTTGCGGGGGCGCTCGGCCTCCGCGGCGACGAACTCCGCCGCGGCCGAGTAGGTCTCCGGGACCGAGAGCAGGGAGGCCACGCCACGCGCCGCCACGCCGGCCGCCCTCACCACGACCTCCGCCAGTTCCTCCACCATCACGGCCCCCTCATCCCTCGGTAGTACGTCGTGCCTCACCCCTACTGACGTGCGGAGACGCCGAAGGGTTGAGCGGGCGGCGCGGTTCTCACGGCGCGATTCTCACGGCGCGGTCCTCGCCGCCGCGACGAAGGCGCGGACCAGGTCGTGGTCCTTCACCCCGGGCGCCGACTCCACGCCGCTGGAGACGTCCACGCCCCAGGGGCGGGCGGTGGCGATCGCCTCGGCGACGTTTCCGGGGGCGAGGCCGCCCGCGAGGAGCCAGTGGCCCTCGGGGCGGGCGGTGTCCAGGAGCGAGAGGTCCCAGCGCGAACCGGAGCCCGCCTTGGGCGAGTCGAGCAGCAGGACCTCCTCGCCCAGCGCGCCCACGCGCGTGTCGGGGCCGTCGGCGAGCGCCGTCGCCCGCCACAGGCGCGGGAGGACGGCCGCGGCGGTCTCGAACTCCGCGCGGCCGTAGGCGCGGCCGTGCAGCTGGAGGGCGTCGAAGCCCAGGTCGGCGGCGATCCGGGCCGCCTCTGCGGCCGGGGTGTCGTTGACGACGAGGACCGACACCACGCCGGCCGGGACGTGCGCGACGAGCGCCGGCAGGCGGTCCCGGTCGAGTCCCCGGACGCTGGTCCCGCTGACGACGAGGCCGATCGCGTCCGCGCCCGCCTCGGCGGCCACGTCGATGTCGGCGGTCGTGGCGAGCCCGCACACCTTGACGAACACTCTGTCTCCTCTGCTCCCGTCCCGGTCCGCCGAGCCTACTGACCGTGTCCGGCGGCGTCGATCCGCCGCTGGTGGACCCGCAGGTGGAGGGTGGCGAGGTCGAGCAGCGGGGTCGGCACGTCCAGGGCGCGGGCCCGCGCGGTCAGGTCGCCGAAGAGGTGCTCGACCTCGGTCGGCCGGCCGGCCGCCAGGTCGCGGTAGAGGGAGGGGACCATCGGGGAGCCGGGGGCCGACACCACGGCGAGGGTCGCCGCCCGTTCCTCCTCCGGCACCGGGTGTCCGGCGGCCGCGGCCACGGCCGCGCCTTCCGCCAGGACCGCGGGGCCCAGCCCGGAGCCGCCGGGCGCGTCGTACACCTCGCCGACGGTGCCGCGCATCAGGCTCGTCACCGCGCCGATCGTGGTGATGAAGACCCACTTGTGCCACATGGCGGTGAGGATCGACGCGGGCACGGGCGCGTCGATGCCCGCGTCCTCCAGGACCGTACGGATCTCCTTGACGCGCGGCGAGAGCGAGCCGTCGCGTTCGCCGAGGGCGAGGTGGGCCAGGGGCGCGAGCCGCCGGATCGTCCCCGAGTCGTCGAGCGTGGTGACCACCTTCGCGACCCCGCCGAGGACGGCGCCGGCGCCGAACCGGGCCTCCAGCGCGTCGAGATGGGCCATGCCGTTGAGCAGCGGCAGCACCGTCGTGCCCGGGGAGACGAAGGGGGCCAGGTCGGTCAGGGCCGCGTCGAGGGCGGTGGACTTCACGCCGAGCAGGACGAGGCCGTACGGGCCGCCCGACGGCTCCTCCCCGGCCGTGACGAGCCGGGGCGCGTCCAGTACCCACTCCTCGTCCCGGCCCGTCACCCGCAGGCCGCGCTCGCGGAGCGCCGCCGCGCGGCCGGGCCGGACCAGGAAGGTGACGTCCTGCCCGGAGCGGGCCAGCATCGTGCCGAAGTAACCGCCGGTGGCACCGGCGCCGACGACCAGGATCTTCATGGGGTTCCTCTCGTGGGGAGCAGCGGGGTGAGCAGCCGGTGCGGGCGGGCGAGGGCCGCCGTGACCGGGTCGGCGTCGTCGCCGGGCGGGGCGAGCCCGGGGCCGGGGGCGACCAGGAGGTCCCCGGGCGGGACGGTGGTCCCGCAGCCGGAGCAGCGTCCGTCGGGGCCGGCCGGCGCCCCGTCGGCGTGGTGCAGGAAGATCCGGCGCGCGCCGCCGCCGGGCGCCGGGTAGTGCGCTTCGCCCCAGTCGGTGAGGGCGCGGACGGCCGGCCACAGTCCGTGGCCCTTCTCCGTGAGGACGTACACTTCGCGGCGGCCGGCGCCGGGCTCCTGGCGGCGGTCCAGGACCCCGGCCGTGACCAGCCCGGCGAGCCGGTCGGCGAGCACCGCCCGGGGGACGGAGAGGTGCGCGGCGAACTCGCCGAACCTGCGGACCCCGTAGAAGGCGTCCCGCAGGATCAGCAGCGTCCAGCGCTCGCCGACGATCTCCATCGCGCGGGCGAGGGAGCAGCTCTGGCCGCGGTAGTCGCGCGGAAGCGTCATGGACGGCAGCGTAGCCGGAAGAGTTCGGTGACCGAACTCTTTTCCGGTCGGGCGAGGGCCCGGGGAGGGGTGGTTCCGCGACCGGCGGGAGCATTTCTGTTCGAGCGAAAGGGGCGACTAGGCTCTCGCTCACCATGAACCAGCCCACGGAACCCAAGGCCGACAAGTCGGGCGTGCGTCGGCACAACCTGAGCCTCGTCCTCAGGACCGTCCACGACGCCGGCGAGACCACCCGGGCCGCCGTCGCCGCCCGTGTCGGCCTCACCCGGCCCGCCGTCTCCTCCCTCGTGGAACAACTCCTCGACCTCGGGTTCCTGGTCGAGTCCGGCAAGACCTTCAGCGGCCAGGCCGGCCGGCCCGGCACCGTCCTCAAGCCGGCCGGGAGCGGGCCCGCCGGGCTCGGCGTCGAGATCAACGTCGCGTACGTCTCCGTCTGCCTCGTGGACCTCACCGGCACCGACCGGGTCCGCCGCACCGTACGGCTCGACAACCGCGCCGACGCCCCCGCTGTCCTCGCCCGCGCCGCCGGCGTGGCCGCCGAGGCGCTCGCCGAGGCCGACCTCCTCGGGCTCGCCCCGGCGGGCGCCGCCCTCGCCCTGCCCGGCCTGGTCTCCGGCGGCGCCGTCCGCCAGGCGCCCAACCTCGGCTGGCACGACACCCCCGCCGAGCGCCTCTTCGGCGAGGCCCTCGCCGCGCTGCGCCCCGCCGCGGGCCGGTTCCCCGTCGCCTCGGACAACGAGGCCAACATGGCGGCCCTCGCCGAACTCCGCTTCGGCGCCCCCGGCACGCCCCGCACCTTCCTCCACCTCACCGGCGAGACCGGTGTCGGCGGCGCCGTCGTCGTCCACGGCGAACTCCTGCGCGGCGCCCACGGTTTCGCCGGCGAGATCGGCCATCTCGTGGTCGACGCGGAGGGCCCGCGCTGCCGCTGCGGCTCGCGCGGCTGCCTGGAGCAGTACGCCGGACAGGTCGCGCTGCTGCGCGCGGCGGACGCCGCGGACGTGGACGACCTCGTCGCCCGTGCCGAGCGCCGGGACCCGCGCGCGCTCGCGGCCCTCGCCGAGGCCGGGCGCATGCTCGGCCGGGCCCTCTCGGGCGCGGTCAACCTCCTCGACCCCGAGGCCGTCGTCCTCGGCGGCATCTACCCCCGTCTGATGCCCTGGCTGGCCCCCGCCGTCACGGCGGAGCTCGCCGAGCGGGTCGTCTCCGGGCTCTGGCCCGCCGGCGCGGGCCGGCTGCGCGCCGCCTCCCCGGCCACCGACGCGGCCCGGGGCGCCGCCGCCCTCGTCCTGCGCGACGTCCTCGCCGACCCCCTCGCCCACACCTCCTGACGCACCCGCGCGTGCCCGGGAAATAGCCGGGCGGCCGCGGCCGGCGCGCGGCTAGGGTGCGCAGATGCCGAAGATCGTCGTACCGCCCAAGCCGCGCCCCGGTGACCGGATCGCCGTGCTGTCGCCCGCCGCCGGACTGCCCGAAGTGCTGCCGCTCCCCTTCGAGTCGGGGCTGCGGCGGCTGTCGGAGGAGTACGGGCTGGTGCCCGTCGAGTACCCGACCACGCGCAGGCTCGGCGCGTCCGCCCGGGACCGGGCCGCCGACCTGCACGCCGCCTTCGCCGATCCCACGGTGAAGGCGATCGTCGCCAGCATCGGCGGCGACGACCAGATCACTCTCCTTCCGTACCTCGACGACGAGTTGATCCGCGCCCACCCCAAGCCGTTCTTCGGCTTCAGCGACAACACCAACCTCCTGATGCGGCTGTGGAACCTCGGCGTGGTCGGCTACCACGGGGCCTCCGTGATGACCCAGTTCGGCCGGCCCGGCGCCGTCCACCCCGTCACCGACGCCTCCGTCCGGGCCGCGCTCTTCGGCTTCGGCCCCTACGACCTCCCGGCCCCGACCGACACCAACGACGTCGAGCGGCCCTGGGAGGACCCCCGTACCTTCGACTCCGCCCCCGTCATGGAGCCCGCGGGCCCCTGGATCTGGCACCGGGCCGAGCGGGTCGTCGAGGGCCGCACCTGGGGCGGCTGTCTGGAGACAGTCGCCCAGCTCCTCATGGCCGGCGGGGAGATCGCGGAGCCGGAGGCGTACGAGGGCGGGGTGCTGGTCCTGGAGACCTCCGAGCTGCTGCCCTCCGCCGACGAGGTGTTCCGGATCCTCCGGGCCATGGGGGAGCGGGGCCTGCTCGCCCGCTTCCCCGCCCTCCTGATGGGCCGGGCCCGCGCCTGGTCCTTCGACGCGCCGAACGACGCCGCCGCCCGGGCCGCCTACCGGGAGGCCCAGCGCGCCGCCGTGCTCCGCGCGCTCGACGCGTACGCCCCCGACACGCTGGCCGTCTTCGACGTGGACCTCGGGCACACCGACCCGCAGGTGGTGATCCCGTACGGCGGCACCGCCCGCGTCGACGGACCCGCCCGGCGGATCACCGTCACCTACTGACCGGCCGGCCGCTCCCCGGTCTCCCGCCCGTGCCGGACCAGATGGTCCCGGACCAGCGTCACGTGCGGGTGGGCCGGCGGGCCCGGCCGGTGCACCAGGAAGCCGGTGTTGATCGGCGGGTCCTCCGGCAGGTGGAGCGGTACGAGGGCCCCCGAGGCCAGCTCCGCCGCGCACAGGTAGCGGGGCAGCACGCTCACCCCGGCGCCGCCCGCCACCGCCGCCCGCACCGCCCGCAGGTCCGGGGCGGTGACCGCGGGCACGGCCGTCAGGCGCCGGCCGAAGACATGGCGCCAGTAGCGGCGCAGGATCGGCAGGTCCTCGGCGTAGGCGACGAGCGGCACCCCGTGCAGCGCGGCCGGTCCTTCGGCGGCGATCCGGCCGCCGATCCGCTCCGCCCACACCGGCGCGCCGACCAGCACGAACTCCTCGTCGGAGAGCGGCAGCCAGGCGAGGCTGCGGCCCCGGGGCCGTGCCGTCGCCACGACCAGGTCGTGCCGTCCGCCCCGCAGCTCGTCGAGGAGTCCGTCGGTGAGGCCGAACGCGACGCGCAGCCGCACCCCGCGCTCCACCAGCGGCGCGAGGGTCGGGAGCACGCCGTGCGCGAGGTACTCGGCGGGGCCCGCCAGATGGACGGGCTCGGCGGGCCCGTCCTCGTCCGGCCCGGCCGCCGTGCCGGCGGCGGCGCCCAGCGCGTCCAGCGGTCCCATGATCCGTGCCGCGAGGTCGTCGGCGAACGGCGTCGGCGCCACCCCGCGCGGCCGCCGCTCGAACAGCTCCCGTCCGAGCCGACCCTCCAGGGCCCTGATCTGCGCGGTCACCGTCGGCTGCGACAGGCCCAGGATCCGGGCGCCCGCCGTGAAGGCCCCGGCCCGGTACACGGCGAGGAAGGTCCGCAGCTGGTTCAGGTCCGGCGGGCCGCCGTTCCCGTGCGCGGGGGCCGCCGGTATTCCCGCCGACCCATCGGAATTCCTATCGTCCACATGTCCGAGCCTATTGGATTCCTCTGGGTCGCCGCCCCTACGGTCGAACCATCACCGGCCCGGTGATCGCCCGGAACGGGGCCCGGGCCGGCCCCGCCCCGCTCCCACGACCGAGAGGCCCGCAGACCCATGTCGAAGATCCTTTTCGTACTGACCGGCGCCGACCACTGGACCCTCGCCGACGGCACGAAGCACCCCACCGGCTTCTGGGCCGAGGAGGCCGCCGCCCCGTACGAGGCGTTCACCGAGGCCGGCCACGAGGTCGTCGTCGCCACCCCCGGCGGCGTCGTCCCCACCGTCGACCGGGGCAGCCTCGCCCCCGAGTCCAACGGCGGCCCCGAGGGCGCCGACCGTGTCGCCGCCACCCTCGACGCCTTCGCGGCCCTGCGGGCGCCGCTCCGCCTGGAGGACGTGGACCTCGCCGAGTACGACGCCGTCCTCTACCCCGGCGGCCACGGCCCGATGGAGGACCTGGCCGTGAACGCGGAGTCGGGCCGGCTGCTCGTGGACGCCCTCGGCTCCGGCAAGCCGCTCGCGGTCGTCTGCCACGGCTCGGCCGCCCTCCTCGCCGCCGTGGGCGAGGACGGCGCCAACGCCTTCGCGGGCCGCCGCGTCGCCGCCTTCACCGACGCCGAGGAGACCCAGGCGGGCCTCGCCGCGCGGGCGAAGTGGCTCCTGGAGACCCGGCTCCGCGAGGCCGGGATCGACGTCGACGCGGGCGAGCCGTGGGCCCCGCACGTCGTCGTCGACGGCTCCCTCGTCACCGGCCAGAACCCCGCCTCCTCCACCGCGCTGGCGGCCGAGGTCCTGAAGAAGCTGGCCTGACGCCCGCCGGGGCGCCCGCTCAGGCCCCGGCCGCCTCCCGGGCGATCCGGTCGAACTGGGCGCCCATCGCGGCGGCGAGGGCCTGCGCGGCCGAGAGCGGGCGGACCATGACGGTGAAGTCGTCGATCAGCCCGTCCTCGTCGAAGTGGAGGAAGTCGCAGCCCTGGACCAGCTTGCCGTCGACGGTGGCGGTGAAGACGAAGGCGTGGTCGCGCCCGTCCGGGTTCGCGATCTCGCGGACGTAGGTGAAGTCCTCGAAGACGCGCAGGACCCCGCGGAGGATCGCCGCGGTCATCGCCTTCCCGGCGTACGGCTTGAAGGCGACCGGGCTGGTGAAGACGACGTCCTCGGCGAGCAGCGCCTCTACGGCGGCCTCGTCGCGGTTCTCGACGGCGGTACGGAAGGGGTGCACGGAGCCTCCACGGCGTACAGGGCTATTCAACGATTTGAATAGGTTTACTGGAGAGTAGGTTCCGAACGGGGGCTTGTCCAGGGCTCGTCCCGGGATGGTCGTCGGCGCTCTCATCCGGCTCTCACGCGGGCCTTATCCCGGCCTCACGCGGCGCCCCTACCTTCGCGCCCATGTTCTTCACCTACCTCCGGCGCGAACTGCGCCGCCGCAGAAAGGCGGCGCTCGTCGTCGCCTCCGGCCTGGCGCTCGGCATCGCGCTGGTCATCGTCGTCACCTCGGTCTCCGCCGGCATGAAGCAGGCCCAGGGCAAGGTCCTCGAATCCCTCTACGGGCTCGGTACGGACCTGACGGTGACGAAGGCTCAGGAGCGGCCCGTCGAGGGCGCGCAGCCCACCCGGCCCCGGTTCGAGTTCCAGGGAGGCGACGACGGCGCGGAGCAGAGCAGCGACCGGCTCATGGTCCAGGGCTTCCAGACCCTCGCCGACTCCACCGTCGCCACCGTCGCGAAGCAGGCCGGCGTCGACCGCGCGGTGGGCGGCCTCAGCCTCGTCAACCTGAAGATCAACGGCGAGTTCCGGCGCGGCCAGATCCAGCGCGGCGAGGGCCAGGCCCAGGGGCAGGGGCAGGGCTTCGGACAGGGCGGCTCCGGTGGCTCCGGCGGCAGCCCCGGCGACACCGTCACCGGCGGCGGCGCCGCCTTCGACGTCGACTCCTTCACCCTCTACGGCACCGACGTCACCACCCCCGACCTCGGCCCCCTCACCACCTCCACGGTCACCGAGGGCCGCACCTTCGAGACCACCGAGACCGACGCCGCCGTCGTCGTGGTCGACAGCGCCTACGCGCAGCAGCAGGACCTGGCCGTCGGCGACGAACTCACCGTCAAGGCCGTGAAGTTCGAGGTCATCGGCATCGCCACCGCCGACAGCGGCCAGTCCACCGCCCAGGTCTACCTCCCGCTGAAGCGCGCCCAGACCCTCTCCGGCTCGGCCGGCAAGGTCACCACCGTCTACGTGAAGGCCGCCGACTCGACGAGGATCGACGCGGTCAAGGCCGCCATCCAGAAGAACGTCTCCGGCACCACCGTCACCACCTCCGCCGACCTCGCGCAGACCGTCTCCGGCTCCCTCGACACCGCCGCCGGGCTCGCCTCCAACGTCGGCCGGTGGCTCTCGTACGCCGTCCTCCTCGCCGCCGTCCTCGTCGCCGGACTCCTCACCTCCTCCGCCGTCAGCCGCCGCGTCCGCGAGTTCGGCACCCTCAAGGCGCTCGGCTGGAAGAGCGGCCGGGTCACCCGCCAGGTCGTCGGCGAGGCCCTCGTCAACGGCGTCATCGGCGGCGCCCTCGGCATCGCGGTCGGCCTCGCCGGCGCCTACGCGGTCACCGCCGTGAGCCCCACCCTCACCGCCGAACTCGGCGCGAGCACCGGCGGGTTCGCGGGCCGTGGCGGCGGTGCGGCCTTCGGGGGCGGCGGCATGGGCGGACCGGGCATGACGCGCACCGCCGCCGGCCGCAGCGTCGACATCGCGCTCACCGCCCCCGTCAGCCTCACCACCGTCGGACTCGCCGTGCTCCTCGCCCTCGTCGGCGGCCTCGTCGCCGGAGCCTTCGGCGCCTGGCGCGCCTCCCGGCTGCGCCCCGCCGACGCGCTGCGCCGCGTCGAGTAGCCGCCCCGCCCACCCCCGTACCGCGGGAGTCGCACCTCCCGCACCCCAGGAGTCCCACTCATGTACGAACTCATCGGCGTCACCAAGCAGTACCGGCGCGGCCAGAAGAGAGTCGACGCCCTCGCCGGGATCGACCTGAAGATCGCGCAGGGCGACCGCCTCGTCATCCAGGGCCCCACCGGCGGCGGCAAGTCCACCCTGCTCCAGATGCTCGGCGGCCTCGACCGCCCCACCGCCGGCAGCGTGTTCCTCGACGGCACCGACCTCGCCAAGCTCTCCGAGAGCCGGCTCACGGCCGTCCGCAGCCAGTACATCGGCTTCGTCTTCCAGAGCTTCAACCTGATCCCCACGCTCACCGCCCAGGAGAACGTGGAGACCGCCCTGGTCCCGCTCGGCGTCAAGGCGGCCGAGCGCCGCCGCCGGGCCGCCGAGGCGCTGGAGTCGGTCGGCCTCGGCGAGCGCCTGGCCCATCTGCCCTCCGAGCTCTCCGGCGGCCAGCAGCAGCGCGTCGCCATCGCCCGCGCGCTGGTCAAGCGGCCCCAGGTGCTGCTCGCCGACGAGCCCACCGGCAACCTCGACGAGTCCACCCGCGACGAGATCGCCGACCTCCTCGAAGGGCTCTGGAAGGAACACGGCCTGACCTTCGTGATGGTCACCCACGACAGCGCCCTCGCCCGCCGGGCCCCGCGCCTCGCGACCCTCCGCAAGGGCCGGGTGACGGTCGTGGAGAACCCGAAGGCGAAGGCCGAGGCCGAGGCCGCAGTTGAACCGAAGGCCGACCCGAAGGCCGACTCCACGAGCGACCCGAAGGCCGACCCGAAGGCGGCGGCTTCGTCGAGCGCCTGAGACACGGATCACGCCACCGCACCCTTGTTCGGCAATGCCGAACGACGCGTACGGTGGCGTGACCCATCGGCGAGCGGACAGAGGAGCCGGAACGCGCCATGCTCACCTTCACCTCCCAGGACGGCGTCCGCGTCCACGTCCACAGCTGGCTGCCCGACGGCCCCGTCCGCGGCGTCGTGCAGATCGCCCACGGCATGGGCGAACACGCCCTGCGCTACGACCCGCTCGCCGGGCACCTCACCGCCCGCGGCTACGCCGTCCACGCCGCCGACCACCGGGGCCACGGCCGCTCCGCGCACGCGGGCCCCGGCCGGCTCGGCGACGGCGGCTGGAACCTCCTCGTCGACGACCTCGCCACCCTCACCCGCGCCGCCCGCGACCGGCACCCCGGCGTCCCGGTCGTCCTGCTCGGCCACAGCATGGGCTCGTTCGCCGCCCAGCAGTACCTCCTCGACCACGCCGAGCTCGTCGACGGCGTCGCCCTCTCCGGCACCACCGCCGTCGACGCCCTCCTCACCGCCCTCGCCGAGGCCCCCCGGGCGGGCGACGGCCCCTTCGACGCGTTCAACGCGCCCTTCGCCCCCGTCCGCACCGAGGCCGACTGGCTCAGCCGGGACGAGGAGCAGGTCGACGCCTACCTCGCCGATCCGCTCTGCGGCTTCGGCCTCGACCTCCAGGGACTCGCCGAGCTGGCGGACGCGGCCGGGCGCCTCGCCGCCCCCGCCGGCATCCCCGCCGCCCTGCCCGTCGCGCTCTTCGTCGGCGACCGCGACCCGCTCAACGCCCGCCTCGCCCACAGCGACCTGCTGGTCGCCCGCTACCGCGAGGCCGGACTCACCGACCTCGTGTACCACCGCTACGAGGGCGCCCGGCACGAGGTCCTCAACGAGACCAACCGCGACGAGGTCGTGGCCGACCTCACCGCCTGGATCGAGCGCGTCACCGGCTGAACCGGCCCGCCGCGGCCCCGGATCCGGACGCCGGGCGGGGGCCGGGCGGGGGCCGGGCGGGGGCCGGGCGGGGGCCCGGGCGGGGCCTCGGTCCCGTGGCCAGGGGTTCACGGGAGGCCGTTGTCAGTGGGTGCCCCTACCGTTCGGACCATGACGACGACGACCTATCTGGAGCTGTCCCAGGACGGCGGCGGTGCCCACAAGTTCTACGAAGTGACCGTCGACGGCCTGGAGGTGTCGGTCCGTTACGGCCGGATCGGCGCGGCCGGACAGACCCAGCGCTCCACCTTCGCCACCGCCGACAAGGCGCGCGCCGCCGCGGCCAGGAAGATCGGCGAGAAGGTCCGCAAGGGCTACGCCCCCGCCGTCCAGGGCGGGCGCGCCGCCCGTTCCGTCACCCGCCGGGCGGTCGGCTCCGCGCCCTCCACGGCGCGCGCCGTCGCCCCGGTCCTCTGGCGCTTCCGCACCGGCTCCGCCGCCTTCGGGATCCACGTGGACGAGGAGCGGATCTGGGTGGGCAACCAGGCGGGGGACGTCTTCACCCTGGACCACGGCGGCGAGGTGCTGGCCCGCTTCGGCCTGCCCGACGGCGTGAAGTGCCTGGTCGCCGACGACTTCTGGATCTACGCGGGCTGCGACGACGGCAAGGTCTACGACCTCTCCTCCAAGCTGCCCTTCGCCGCCTACGAGATCGGCGCGGACGTCGACATCTTCTGGCTCGACATCCACGAGGGCGTCCTCGACGTGGCCGACCGCTCCGGCCGGCTCACCGTCATCGACCACGAGGACGAGCACCAGTGGTCCCGCTCCGGCCGCGGCGAGTACGCCTGGATGGTCCGGGCGGACGGCCGTGCCGTCTACTACGGCGACACCAGCGGCGTGACCGCGTACGCGGCGGACGGCTCGGGCGAGCTGTGGCGGACCGCGACCGACGGCGCGGTGCTCTTCGGCTGGCAGGAGGCCGCCGCCGTCTACGCGGGGACCGGCCACCGCAAGGTGCAGCGGCTGGCCAAGGCGGACGGCCGCGTCGAGGCCGTCTACGGCTGCGACGCGATGGTGTACTCCTGCGCCACCTCGCCCGGCGGCCGGTTCGTCTTCGCCGGCGACTCGTCCTCCTCCGTCTACTGCTTCGCCCAGGACGGCACCCGGCTGTGGAAGCTCTCCACCGGCGGCGGCTCCGCGCTCTCCATGCAGTACCGCGACGAGCGGCTCTATCTGGTGACCACCGACGGCTCGCTGGTCTGCGTGGACGCGAGCGAGGCGGCGATCGAGGCCGCCCAGCAGGGCAGCGTGCCGGTCGTACGGGACGTCAAGCTGGCCGCCGCGATGCCCACGTACACCCCGGCGACCACCGCCTCCGCCGTCGCCACCGTCGTCTCGGTGAGCGAGGCCCCGGCCGGCTCGATCGTCGTCGAGTGCCTCCGGGAGGGCGGCCGCAGCCGGGTCCGGGTGGTCAGCCACGGCTACGAGCCGTCGTGGAACGTGCAGTTCCCGCGCGCCATCCGCGAGCCCGGCGCCCGGTACGTCGTCGAGGCGCTGCATCCGGCGGCCGGCGGCTTCTACCGGGTGCGCGGCGAGATCCGGCGGCTGCTGTGAGCCGGGACCCGGAAGCCGGGGGCGCGTTCGAGCCGGCGACCGGCGACGGCACCCCGCTCGCCGGCGACCCCGACCAGCGCTCCCGCGAGGTCAGGTCCGCCCTCGACGGGCTCCGCCAGATCCGCCGGCTGACCGCGGGCCCGGGCGGCGCCGGCGCGGCCGTCCCCGCCGTGTGGGAGCGGAGGCGGCCGGTCCGGGCCGTGGCCCTCGCCCTGGAGGCCGGCGGCCTCGCACCGTCGGCGGTGGACGCGGGCGGGACCAGGACGGCGACCGGGTACCGGGTGCGGGCGGGGGAGCGGCCGGCCACCGCCGTCGTCGAGTGGCTGGGGCCGCCCGGCTCCGGCGCCGCCGGGCAGGAGGCCGACGCCCTGGCGGCCTGCGCCGACGCCCTCGGCCGGCTCGGCTGGGAGGCCCTGCTCTACAAGGGGCGGCGGGGCCGCCGCTTCCGGGAGGTGGAACCGGCGGGGACGGCCGCCGGCC